>NZ_JBFBGN010000131.1:0-18302 GCF_040684675.1 Streptomyces sp. NPDC089915
CTTTTCCATTCAGAACACGGAATACGCGATTACCTGTGCGGTGTTTGGTGTTGTGCGGTGGCGTTTCCCGAACGGGGAGGGGCGGGGCGGCGGCGGGGGCGGGCGGCCCCGGCCGCGGCGACCGTGCTGCGGGTGGATCAGACGCCGTCGTCGGCGCAGAGCGCCCAGACGTCGGAGTAGGTGTTCGGGGAGCTGGGGGCGCCGGTGTGGGTGAAGGCCGACCAGTACGCGGCGTTGGTGGCGCCGTCCGCGACCGGGCTGCCGCCGGAGTCGCTCGGGTAGCTGCCGTTGAGGTGGTCGCCCTGGGAGCCCGGCCCGGTGAAGTTCGTGGTGGTGACGGAGCCCCCGCTGATCGCGGCGCCGCCGCTGACCAGCTTGCCGTCGTTCTGGCCGCAGCCGACGGTCACGGTCGCGCCGGCGGTGCCGGCGGTGGGGCCGCTGACCTCGCTGAAGCGGACCTTGACGGTGGTGCCGCTGACGTTGATGCCGCTGCCGCTGCAGACGGCGTACGCGTAGGTGGTGTTGCCGCTGTCACCGCCGCCGCCGTTCCAGCCGACGGCGCTCCAGGAGTCGGGGTTGGTCTCACCGTCGGCAGCGGCCTTCTGGCCGTAGCCGTGGGCCGAGTCGTTGAAGGTGGGGAAGCTGGCGATCGGCTTGAGGCTGCCGACGACGGCCGGGGTGATCCGGGCTCCGCCGCCCAGCAGCCGGGTGCCCGAGGGGCAGGTCGCGGTGACCAGGCCGACCGTCGAGCTGGTGACGGGGCCGGCGACCTTGTTCATCACCACCTGGGTGTGGTTGATGAGGTTGCTGGTGATGCACATGGCGTACGGGGTGCTGGAGAAGGAGGCGTTGACCGCTCCGCCGCTGCCGCCGATGCCCAGCCAGTAGGCGACGTCGGTGCCCACGACGCCGGTGGAGCCGGTGTACTCGGTGCTGCCGTCGGGGCTGGGCGAGGTGCCGTTGATCTTGTTGCCGTTGGACGAGCTGCCGGTGCCGATGGCCTGGTTGATGCCGCCGCCGGAGATCAGGCCGCTCGAACAGTGGGCGTTGGTGGAGATCTCGGCGAAGGCGGCTCCGGGTCCGGACGTGGCGCCGGGGGTCTTCACGGTCACGCCCACGGTGTTCGCGTAGGCGGTTCCGGGTATCGCCAGGGCCAGCAGGGCGCTGAGGATCAGCGCCCTGCCGGCGAGCGGGCGCCGGCGCGGGAACATGTCCATCGGATGGTCTCCCTTTCGGAGATGGAGCTCGGGCGGGCGAGGGCGCGCACGGGCGGCACCGGGGTCCGTGCGGACGTCCGGTGCGGTGGCGGGTGCGGGGGCTTCGCTCTGGTCGGGGTGCCGGCCCGGCGCCGGAACGGCGTGGGGCCGGAGCCGCGGTGGGCTGCGCGCTGGATCAGCGGACGGACGGGGCCTCGCGGGAGCGGGTGCCGCGCGCGGAGGGCGGGACGGACCAGGTCGTGGCCCGCCCCGCCCGCTTGGCACGCGGTTGGCACTTGCGGAATGTAGCAGTCATATAAGGCTGCATGTAAGCCGGGAATCGCCTCTTGACCTGGCAAATGCGGTACTCGCAAGTAGCTCCCGACGCCCCGCACACGACGACGACGCCCGGCCGGAGCCGGGCGTCGAAGGGGGTGCGGTGGTACGGGGGGGGATCAGTCCAGTGCGGCGATCATCGCCTCGGCCGTCGCCGCCATCGCCGCCCGGGCGGCGGTCAGGTAGGGGCGGGGGTCGGCCCCCGTCAGATGCGTGCGGATGGCATCGGTCATGGCCACGTTGAGCGCGGTGCCGATGTTGACCTTGCGGATGCCCCCGGCGACCGCCGCCGCCAGTTCGCCGTCCGGCAGCCCGGAGGAGCCGTGCAGCACCAGCGGCACCTCCACCGTCTTGGCCAGCCGCGCCAGGAGGGCGTGGTCGAGGGAGGCGGTCCTGCTGGTCATGGCATGGGTGCTGCCGATGGCCACGGCCAGGGCGTCCACCCCGGAATCGGCGACGAACCGCCGCGCCTCGTCCGGGTCGGTACGGGCGCCGGGCGCGTGCGGGTCCAGCGGCGCGCCCCCGTCCTTCCCGCCGACCTCGCCGAGCTCCGCCTCGATCCACAGCCCGTTCGCGTGGGCCCAGTCGGCGGCGGACCGGGTGGCCTCCAGGTTCTCGGCGTAGGGCAGGTGCGCGGCGTCGTACATCACGGAGCCGTACCCGGCGTCGGCCGCGCGCCGGAGCAGGTCCGGGCTCTTGACGTGGTCGAGGTGCAGTCCGACGGGCACCCGGGCGGCCTCGGCGCAGGCGGCGGCGGCCCGGGTGATGGGGAGCAGGGCGCCACCGCGGAACTTCACGGCGTTCTCGCTGAGTTGGAGGATGACGGGCAGACCGGCCCGCTCGGCGCCCTCGACCACGGCTTCGGCGTGCTCCAGGGTGATCACGTTGAAGGCGGCGACGGCCCGTCCGGCGGCGGCCGCCTCCGCGACGAGGACCCCGGCGGGCGCGAGGCTCATCGGACCGCCCCCTCACCGCTGGTGAGGATCACGGACCGGGTGAGGTTGCGGGGCGCGTCCGGGTCCAGCTGCCGCACGCCGGCGACCGCCACGGCCAGCCGGTGCACCCGTACCAGTTCGGCGAGCGGGTCGAGCGTGCCGTCCACCCACTCGGCCCCGGTGCCCAGGACCTGCTCGGCGATGCCCGCGGGGGTGCCGCCCAGCGACCAGGTCACCGAGCCCGGGCCGGTGACGCTGACCGGCCCGTGCCGGTACTCCATCGCCGGATAGGCCTCCGCCCACGACAGCGAGGCCTCGCGCATCTTCAGGGCCGCCTCGTGGGCGAGGCCAACGCTCCAGCCCCGCCCGAGGAAGGTGAACTGCCCCCGCGCCTCCAGCCCCGCGGGCAGCGGCTCGGCCAGCGCCGCGCGGGCGTCGGCGACCACGGCCGGGGTGTGCGCGCCCACGTGGGCCCGGAGCAGCGTGAGTGCGGTGGTGGCGAAGCGGGTCTGGACCACCGACCGCTCGTCGGCGAAGTCCAGCACCACCAGCTCGTTCGCCAGGGTGGTCACGGGGGTGGCCGGATCCCCGACGACGGCCGTGGCCGGGATCCCGGCCTCCCGCAGTCCGGACAGCAGGTCCAGCACCTCGGTGGTGGTCCCGGAGCGGGTAAGCGCCACGACCCGGTCGTAGCGGCGGTGGCGGGGGAACTCGGAGGCGGGGAAGGCGTCCGTCTCCCCCTGCCCGGCCTCCTCGCGCAGGGCCGCGGCGGCCTGGGCCATGTAGTACGAGGTCCCGCACCCGACGATCGCGGTACGCTCCCCCGGCCTCGGCAGCACCGCCCGGTGGGCCGGGGCCAGTTCGGCGGCCCGTTCCCAGCTCTCGGGCTGCGAGGCCAACTCGGACGCGACGTGACTCATGCGGGCTCCCTGCGCGTTGGATGCGTCATCCTGGCGGTTCCTGCGTGCTGTTGCTGCGTGTTCCTGCAAGGTAGCGGGCTGTTTCGCGCAACTTCAAGCATCCGCGGGGTGTTGGCCTCGGCTAATCTCAACGACGGGGCCGGGAAAGGGATCCGGGGACGACACGGGAGGGGCACCATGACCCGCACGGAGCGCTGGCAGAGACTGCTGGACCTGCTGGTGGAACGGGACGGGCTGGAGGTGGAACCGGCGGCCGAGGCCCTCGGCGTGTCCGCCGCGACCATCCGCCGCGACCTCGACCAGCTGGCCGAGCAGCAGCTCCTGGTCCGCACGCGCGGCGGGGCCGTCCCGCACGGGGTCTCGTACGAACTCCCCCTGCGCTACCGGACCTCGCGGCGGGCCGCCGAGAAGCGGCGGATCAGCGAGGCCGTGGCGGCGCTCATCACCCCGGGCGAGGTGGTCGGCCTGACCGGCGGCACCACCACCACGGAAGTGGCCCGCGCCCTCGCCGCCCGCCCGGACCTGGCCGGCGGCTCCCCGGCGCTGACGGTGGTCACCAACGCCCTGAACATCGCGGGCGAACTGGTGATCCGGCCCCAGTTCAAGATCGTCCTGACGGGCGGGGTGGCCCGCCCCCAGTCGTACGAGCTGACCGGCCCGCTGGCCCAGCAGACGCTCGGCCGGCTCACGGTGGACACGGCGGTGGTGGGCGTCGACGCCTTCGACCCGGCGGACGGCGCGGCCACCCGCCACGAGGACGAGGCGGCCGTCAACGCCCTGCTCTGCGAACGGGCCCGCCGCGTGGTCGTCGCGGCGGACTCCACGAAACTGGGAGTCCGCGCCTTCGCCCGCATCTGCCCCACCGCCACGGTCCACACCCTGGTCACGGACACCGCCCTCCCCGCCCCCCTGGCGGCGGCGTTCGAGGGGGCGGGGGTGGGGGTGGTCCGGGTCTAGCGGCCCGGGACCCGTTCGCCCTCCAGGGACAGGGCCGCCAGGACCGGGGCGATCAGGGGGTGGGACTCCGCGCCCCGGCGGGTGGCGGCGAAGACGCGGCGGGTGGCGGAGGGGCCCGAGACCGGGCGGACGCGGACCTCCTTGAGGTCCATGCCGCGCAGGGCCGAGCGCGGGACCAGGGCCACCCCGGCGCCCGCGCCGACCAGGGCGGTCACCGCGCGGAAGTCGTCGGAGGAGTGCACGAACCGGGGCTGGAAGCCCGCCAGTTCGCAGGCCAGCAGGGTCACGTCGTGGCACGGGTTGCCCGGGTACTGGCCCACCCACTCCGCGTCGGAGAGGTCCGCCAGGGACACCGCGGGCAGATCGGCCAGCGGGTGTCCTGCCGGCAGGACCGCGTCGAACGGCTCCGCGTACAGCGGGATCACCGACAGGCGGCCGTCGTCGGCGCCCGGCGCGCCCCGGTACTCGACCGCGAGGGCCAGGTCCGCCTCCCCGTCGAGCAGCTGGAGCAGGCTCTGGTCGCCCTCGGCGTCGCGGACGCGGAGCCTGATGCCCGGGTGCTCGCGCGCGAGGCGCGCTATGGCCGGGGCCAGTACCTCGGCGATGCCGGTGGCGAAGGCGGCCACCGTGACCTCGCCGGCCGCACCGCCCGCGTAGGCGGCCAGTTCGGCCTCGGCGCGCTCCAGCTGGGCCAGTACCTCGTGGGTGTGGCCGAGGAGGATCTCCCCGGCCGCCGTGAGCCGGACCCCGCGGCCGCTGCGGTGGAGCAGGGTGTGCCCGGTCTCCTGTTCCAGAGCGGCGAGCTGCTGGGAGACGGCGGAGGGGGTGAGGTACAGGGCTGCGGCCGCGGCGGTCACCGTACGGTGGTCCGCCACGGCCCGCAGGATGCGCAGCCGGCGGGGGTCGATCACCCCTCCATGATGTCAGCCCTGAGCAGCGGAAAGTGCCGCGCGGGCGTCCGTGAAGGCGGCCACCGCGCGCTCCACGTCGGCCGTCGAGTGGGCCGCCGAGAGCTGGACGCGGATCCGGGCCTGGCCCATCGGCACGACGGGGTACGAGAAGCCGATCACGTACACCCCGCGCTCCAGGAGCAGCTCCGCCATGCGCGCCGCCTCGGCGGCGTCGCCGATCATGACGGGGGCGATGGCGTGGTCGCCGGGCAGGATCTCGAAGCCGGCCTCGGTCATCTTCGTGCGGAAGAGCTTCGTGTTGGCCGCGAGCCGGTCGCGCAGGTCGCCGGCGGACTCCAGCAGGTCGAGGACCTTGAGGGAGGCGGCGGCGATGACCGGGGCGAGGGAGTTGGAGAAGAGGTACGGGCGCGAGCGCTGGCGCAGCAGCTCGACGATCTCGGCGCGGGCGGCGACGTAGCCGCCGGAGGCGCCGCCGAGGGCCTTGCCGAGGGTGCCGGTGATGATGTCGATCCGGTCCATGACGCCGTGCAGTTCGGGGGTGCCGCGGCCGCCGGGGCCGACGAAGCCGACGGCGTGGGAGTCGTCGACCATGACCATGGCGTCGTAGCGGTCGGCGAGGTCGCAGATCTCGGCGAGGGGCGCGACGTAGCCGTCCATGGAGAAGACGCCGTCGGTGACGATGAGCTTGCGGCGGGCGCCGCCCTCGGTGGCGGTCTTGAGCTGGGCCTCCAGGTCCGCCATGTCGCGGTTGGCGTAGCGGAAGCGGCGGGCCTTGGAGAGGCGGATGCCGTCGATGATGGAGGCGTGGTTGAGGGCGTCGGAGATCACCGCGTCCTCGGCGCCGAGGAGGGTCTCGAAGACGCCGCCGTTGGCGTCGAAGCAGGAGGAGTAGAGGATCGTGTCCTCCTGGCCGAGGAAGGCCGACAGGCGTGCCTCGAGCTCCTTGTGGACCTCCTGGGTGCCGCAGATGAAGCGGACCGAGGCCATGCCGTAGCCCCAGCGGTCGAGGGCGTCCTTGGCGGCGGAGACGACCTCGGGGTGGTCGGCGAGGCCGAGGTAGTTGTTGGCGCAGAAGTTCAGGACCTCGCCGGGGGCGCCGCCCGCGGTGACCGCGACGGCGGCGTTCTGCGGGGTGCCGATGACGCGCTCGGGCTTGTGCAGGCCGGCGGCGCGGATCTCGGCGAGGGTGGTGCGGAGGTCCTCGCGGACGGACTCGAACATGGTCGGTTCTCCTTGTGCGGTGTGTCGTCCGGCGGACGGGAGGTGGGGCCGGGCCCCGCGGAGGGGGGAGGGTGTGCGGGGCCCGGCCCGAGGGAGATGGTCTTGTGGCTGCCCCGTCCGCGCCGCCGCGACACGCGGCGGCGGGCGGGCGGGAGTGCGGCGCCCGGCGGGGCGGCGCGGGCGGCGCGCCCGGTTCCGGCCCCGGGCAAAGGGGCCGGCCGCCCTCGCGGGCCGCCCGGCGGGGGCCCGCAGGGCTTCGCCGGGCGGGTTCCCGCCGCCGGGGGTTACTTCGTCCAGTCCAGGATGATCTTGCCGCTGCGGGCCGTGGCGGCCTCGTCGAAGGCGGCCTGGAAGTCGGTGTGCGAGTAGCGGCCGGTGATGACCGGGGTCAGGTCGAGCCCGCCCTCCAGCAGCACGGTCATCGCGTACCAGGTCTCGAACATCTCGCGGCCGTAGATGCCCTTGATGGTGATCATCGAGGTGACGACCTTGGCCCAGTCGACCGCGAACTCCTGGGCCGGCAGGCCCAGCATCGCGATCCTGCCGCCGTGCGTCATGTTGTCGATCATGTCGCGCATCGCCTCGGCGCGGCCGGACATCTCCAGGCCGACGTCGAAGCCCTCGCGCAGGCCCAGGCGGGTCTGCGCCTCGGCGATGGAGGACTCGGCGACGTTGACCGCGAGGGTGGCGCCGGCCTTGCGGGCGATCTCCAGGCGCTCGGGGCTGACGTCGGTGATGACCACGTTGCGCGCGCCGGCGTGCTTGGCGACGGCCGCCGCCATGATGCCGATGGGGCCCGCGCCGGTGATCAGCACGTCCTCGCCGACCAGCGGGAAGGACAGGGCGGTGTGGACGGCGTTGCCGAAGGGGTCGAAGATCGCGGCCACGTCCAGGTCGACCGGGGTGCGGTGCACCCAGACGTTCTGCGCGGGCAGGACCACGTACTCGGCGAAGGCTCCGTCGCGTCCGACGCCGAGCCCGATGGTGGAGCGGCACAGGTGGCGGCGGCCGGCCAGGCAGTTGCGGCACTTGCCGCACACCAGGTGGCCCTCGCCGCTGACCAGGGCGCCGATCTCGATGTCGCGGACGTCGGAGCCGAGCGCGGCGACCTCGCCGACGAACTCGTGGCCGAGGACGAGGGGGGTCTTGACGGCGCCCTGCGCCCAGCCGTCCCAGGCGCGGATGTGGAGGTCGGTCCCGCAGATTCCGGTGCGCAGCACCTTGATGAGCACGTCGCCGGGGCCGTATTCGGGCTCGGGGACGTCCATGAGCCACAGGCCGGGTTCGGCTTTGTGCTTGACGAGTGCCTTCATGGGGGTGGCTCCAGGCGTGCGGAAGGAGGGGTCGCCGGGCCCGCTGGTGCGTGAGCGGCGTGTGACGGGCACCAATCTGCCGATCGGTGCGGTGATCAGTCCATCGAGACTTTCTTAAGCGGGTCGACAGCACAGCTTCACGCCTATGCTCCTCCCTGGAACGGGGTAGGGCCTGGTCGGGGATCGCGCGAGTGGTCCGGGGCCGGGGTGAAAGGGGAGGTGAGCGGCGTGCCGAGTCTGCGCAGCAGGGCACTGTCGGCCGCACTGGTCGCGACGGGCCGGCGAAGACGGCTCGCCACCGCGGAGGCGGTACGGGCGACGGTGGCGCAGGCGGCCCGCAGGCCCGCCTCGCACCTGCCGCCGCGTTCGCTGGGACGGGTCGCCGAGGTGTCGCGGACCTTCGTGGGCGCCTGGCCGGTGTACGACGTCTCGCCGCTGGGGCAGGAGCCGGTGGCGCGGGTGCTGTACGTGCACGGCGGTGCGTTCATCAACGAGCTGGTGCGGCCGCACTGGTCGCTGATCCGGACCCTGGTCACGCGGGCCCGGGCCCGGGTGGTGGTGCCGGCGTACGTGCTGGCGCCGCGCGGGACGGCCGACCGGACGGTACCGGTCGCCACGGACCTGCTGAGCGGGCTGATCGCGAGCGGCGGCGCGGGCGGCACGGTGCTGCTCGGGGACTCCGCGGGGGCCGGGATGGCGCTGGCCGCCGCGCAGCGGCTGCGGGAGCGGACCGGGGCGCAGCCGTCGCGGATCGTGCTGATCTCGCCCTGGCTGGACGTGAGCATGAGCCATCCCGGGCAGGCGGCGATCGAGCCGGCCGACCCGGTGCTGGCCCGGCCGGGGCTGGCGGAGGCGGGGCGGCTGTACGCGGGGACGCTGACGGCGGACGATCCGCGGGTGAGCCCGCTGCACGGCTCGTTCGCGGGGCTGGCGCCGCTGACGGTGTTCACCGGGACCCGGGACGTGCTGACCACCGACAGCCGGGAGCTGCTGCGCCGGGTGCGGGAGGCGGGCGGGGAGGTGGAGTGGCACGAGGAGCCGGGTCTGCCGCACGGGTACCCGCTGCTGCCGGTGCCGGAGGGCCGGGCGGCCCGGGAGCGGATCGTGGAGTTGGTCCGGGCGACGGCCGACGAGGAGTGAGCCCGGGCCACGGGGGACCCGGTCCTACGCCGTGCAGGTCATCAGGGAGCTGACGGGCGCCGCCCGGTAGGCGGTCCAGTAGGCCTCGTCGCGCGCCGCGTCGGCGGGCGGGGTGCGGCTGGGCTGCCAGGCGACGGTGGCGAAGCCGGCGTCGACGGCGGCTTCGGCGAAGTCGGCGTGCGCCCATTCGCGGTACTCGAAGTGGAGCGGGGGCTCGGTGAGGAACTGGGCCTTGAGCAGGGGTGCGTCGCCGTCCGGTACCCGGTCGAGGATGCGCATCCCGTACGGGGACCAGTCGACGCGCGGGTAGGCGCCGGGGTTGCGGACGAGGGAGAGCAGCCGGCCGCCGGGGCGCAGGTTGGCGCGGATGCCGCGGAACATGGCGTGCAGGGCGGCGCGGTCGGGGGCGTGGCTGAACGGGTAGACGGCGGTGACCAGGTCGAAGGGGCCGAGCCGGGGGAGGTCGGCGGCGTCGGCGACGAGGTATTCGACGGCGGCCGCGTGCGGGTCCCGGCCGCCGTGCTGGCGTTCGCGGGCGCGGCGGACGCGGTCGGGGCAGTTGTCGACGCCGACGGTCCGCCGGGCTCCGCCGCCGGCGAGGAGTGCGGCGGTGCCGCCGTGTCCGCAGGCCACGTCGAGGGTGTCGAGGTCGCGGACCCCGCCGAGGGCGTCGAGGGCGGTGCGCAGGGTGTAGGCGTCGGCCGCGGTGAAGGCGGCCCGGGGCGCGGGGTGGCCGGTCGTGTCGTCGTGCATGCCGCCATGCCTCCCCGGCGGGGGCGCGGGGGACGGCCGGAGCGGCCGGTGCGTCCCCCGTACGGGGGACGCGTTCGGGTCAGTGCGGCGGGTGGGCGCGAGGGTCGCGGCCGTCGCGTTTCAGGCGGGGACGAGTTCGCGGGCGCAGGCGCGCAGCCAGGCGTGTGCGGGGTCGGCGTCGTGGCGGGGGTGCCAGGCGAGGCCGAAGGGCAGGGTGGGCAGCTCCAGGGGGACTTCGAAGGTGACGAGTCCGAGCGCCTCGGCCTGGGGAAGGGTGCGGGTGGCGATCAGGCCGACGAGGTCGGTCTCGCGCAGGACGAACAGCGAGGCGGGGTAGGAGCCGATGCTGCCCACGACCCGGCGGGTCAGGCCCTGTTCGGCGAGGGCGGTGTCCACCGGGCCCTCCAGCCGGCCCCGCCGGGAGACGACCAGGTGCTCTCCCGCGGCGAACCGGCGGGCGGTGAGCGGGCCGTCCAGGAGGGGGTGGCCGGGGCGGACGAGGCCGAGCATCCGCTCGTCGAAGAGGTGCTCGACGCGCACCTCGGGTGAGCGGTTGTCGATGACGCCGAGTTCGAGGTCCGCGACGCCCTCGCGCAGGGCGGGCACGTCGACGTGGCTCTCGGAGAGGAACCGCAGCCGCACTCCGGGGGCCTCCCGGGCCATCCGCTGGAAGAGGGTGGCTCCGTAGCAGGCGGCGAAGGAGTCGTGGGCCAGGACGGTGAAGGTGCGTTCGAGGGTCCTGAGGTCGACCTCGCCGCCGGTGAGGAACAGGGCGCGGGCCCGTTCGACGACGGAGCGGACCTCGCCGTGGAGGGAGAGGGCGTGGGGGGTGGGGACCATGGTGCGGCCCGCCCGGACCAGCACGGGGTCGCCGAGGGCCTTGCGGATCCGGCCGAGGGTGCGGCTCATGGCGGGCTCGGAGAGGTGGAGGCGGGCGGCGGCCCGGGAGACGCTCGACTCCTCCAGCAGGACGTCGAGGGCGAGGAGCAGGTTCAGGTCCAGCCCGGCGGATCCGGATTGCGTCACACGCATTCATCCCTTGCGGAAGTTGCACTGGAAAGCAGGTCGGGCCAACTCTACGGTGGTCGTGCGGGGGTTGATCTCCCCCGGTCACCACCACCGTCCACCGACTCCGAGGAGGAGCCGTGCTCCGCCATGCCCGCCCGCAGGCCGCGTCCGAACCCGGCGGCCCGCCCGTCAAGGCCCCCGCCCCGCAGGGAGGTTCCGCCCCCGGCGGAGGTTCCGCTCCGGGGGGAGGTTCCGCTCCGGGGCTGTCCCGTGCCGCCCGGCTCGTGCTGTACGCCTGCGTGCTCGTCGCCCAGGGGATGGTCGCCGCCGTCAACCTGCTGATCCCGCAGCTGGCCGCCTCCACGCTGCACCCGGGCTCCGGCGAGCTGCTGTGGGCCGTCGACGCCTACGTGATCGTCTTCGCCGCCCTGCTGATCCCGGCCGGGGCCCTCGGCGACCGCTACGGCCGCAAGGGCGCGCTGCTGTCCGGGCTCGCCCTGTTCGCCGCGGGCGGGGCGCTGAGCGCACTGGCCGGGGAGCCCGCGGTGCTGATCGCCGGGCGCGGGCTGTGCGGGGCGGGGGCCGCGCTGATCATGCCGGCGACCATGTCCGTGCTGGTCCACCTGACCCCGCCCGAGCGGCGCCCGCAGGCGCTGGCCACCTGGACGCTCTCCGCCGGCCTCGGGGGCCTGGCGGGCAACGTCGGCGGGGGTCTGGCCGGGGAGTTCCTCACCTGGCGGGCGCTGTTCTGGGCGGTCGTCCCGCTGGCCGCGCTGCTGGCCCTCGCGGTGGCCCGCGCGGTGCCCCGTACGGCTCCGCGGCCGGAGGCGGCGGTCGATCCGCTGGGGGCGCTGATCCTGGCGGGGGCGCTGTTCGCGGTGGTCTACGGGATCATCGAGGGGCCCTCGTACGGTTGGTCCTCGGCGCAGGTGCTGACGGCCTTCGGGGCGGGTGCGGCGCTGCTCGCGGCGTTCGCCGGGTACGCCCTGCGGGCGGCCCGCCCGCTGCTGGACCCGCGGATCTTCGCCTCCCGCCGGCTGCGCGCCGGGGCGCTGGGGATCGGCGCCGCGTTCTTCGGGCTCTTCTCGCTGTTCTTCGTCAACGCGCAGTACCTGCAGTACGCGAAGGGTTTCTCGCCCGCCCAGACCGGCTTCGCGATCGTCCCGCTGACGGTCGGCATGGCGCTGGTGCCGCGCTTCGGCGCCCGGCTTCAGCAGCGGACGGGTCCCCGGCTGCCGGTGGGGCTGGGCCTGCTGCTGATCGCGGGCGGCCTGCTGATGGTGTCGACCGTCCACGCGGGCACCCCGTACCCGGTGTACGCCTGCTACCTGCTGGTGCTGTCCGTGGGGACGGGGCTGTGCGCGCCCTCGCTGACGATGACGGTGGTGTCGGCCCTGCCGGCGCACCAGGCGGGGCTGGGCTCGGGGCTGAACACGGCGGCCCGGGAGATCGGCGCGGCGCTGGGCGTGGCGGTGATCGGCACGGTGCTGGCCTCCCGGTTCCACGGGAACCCGGCGGCGGACGCCGCGCAGGCGGCGGCCTTCACCGATGCCATGGGGGTGGCGCTGCGCACGGTCGCGGCGGTCCTGCTGGTCGCCTCGGCGGCGGTGGTGTCCGGCTACCGGGGGCCGAAGGAGTCCCGGAGTGCAGTGGCCGGGGGCCAGGGAGCATCCTGACCGTATGACGGCCAGACCGGACGGCGGCGGCCCGGCGTCCGACGCGGCGGGCCGGGTGCTCGCGCGGGCGACGGTGGGTGCCGTGCGGGCACTCGGCGGGTACGCGGGCGGGGTCTACCTGCGGTCGGGCACCGAGGGACTGCTGCGGATGGCGGCGGTGACGGGGCTGCCGGGGCCGCTGTTCCGGCCCTGGTGGCGGATCCAGGTGAACCGCCCGTACCCGGTGGCGGAGGCGTTCCGCAGCGGGCAGGCCGTGCACCTGCCGGACGGGGAGAGCGCCGTGCGGCGCTTCCCGCAGCTGATGGCGGGGCTGCCGTTCCCGTTCGGGTCGCTGTACGAGCCGGTGGGCGGCGGGGAGCAGCGGTTCGGGGTGCTGCTGGTGGTGCGTCCGGCGACGCCCGGGGTCCCGGTCGGGGCGGCCGACCGGGCGCGGATGCGGGAGGCCGCCGGGGATCTGGGGCGGGAGCTGGCCGGGCTGGCCGCGGCCGGGAATCCGGTGTGCTGGGAGGGGGATCCGCTGTGCGTGCCGTGGCCCGTGGCGGGCGGGGGCGGCGCGGAGGCGGCGGACCGGCTGGCGCTGGGGGTGCTGTCGGTGGACCGGCAGGGCGTCATCGGCTTCGCCAACGCGGCCGCGGGCGTGCTGGCGGGGGTGCCCGCGGGGCGGCTGCCGGGGCGGGGGCTGTGGGAGGCGCTGCCGTGGCTGGGACACCCGGCGTACGAGGACCACTTCCGGGGCGCGTTCCTGTCCGGGGAGCCGGTGCGCTTCGACGTCCGGCGGGCGGCGGACGCGGATCCGGCGGCGCTGTCGGTGGGCCTGTACCCGGGGCCGTCGGGGGTGACGGTGACCCTGGAGGCGGCCGGCCGGCCCGTGTACGGGACCGGTGCGGCGGCAGGGCCGGGGGACGGACGGGGGGCGCCGGCCGACCGGGCCTCGGCGCTGTACCGGCCGGTGGCCCTGGCGATCGCGCTGACCGAGGCGATGACGGCCCGGCAGGTGTCGGCGGTGGTCACGGAGGAGCTGCTGCCGGCGTTCGGGGGGCGTCAGCTGGCGATCTACCTGCTGGACGAGCGGCACCTGCACCTGGCCTGGGAGACCGGTTTCCCGCAGGGGTTCCTGGACCGTTTCGACGGGGTCTCGCTGGACGTGCGGCTGCCGGGCGTGGAGACGCTGACCTCGGGGCGGCCGCTGTTCTTCGAGTCGATGCAGCACCTGGCTTCGGCGTATCCGGGGATCCCGCTGGACGCCGACGTCGGCGCCCGCGCGTTCCTGCCGCTGATCGCCTCGGGCCGCCCGGTGGGCTCCTGCATCCTCGGCTTCGACGCGCCGCGCGGGTTCAGCCCGGAGGAGCGTACGGTCCTCACCGCGCTGGCCGGGCTGATCGCGCAGGCCCTGGCCCGGGCGCGGCGCTACGACAGCGAGGCGGCGCTGGCCCGGGGGCTCCAGGCGGCGCTGCTGCCGCACCGGCTGCCGGTGACGGGGCGGGTGGCGACGGTGGGCCGGTACCTGCCGGGTTCGGCGGGGATGGACGTGGGCGGCGACTGGTACGACGTCATCGAGACGGCCTCGGGCCGGCTGGCGCTGGTCATCGGGGACGTCCAGGGGCACGGGGTGGCCGCGGCCGCGACCATGGGCCAGCTGCGCAGCGCGGTACGGGCGTTCGCGCTCGGCGGGAACACCCCGGAGCAGGTGGTCCGGGGCACGAACCGGCTGCTGATCGACCTGGACCCGGGGCAGTTCGCGAGCTGCTGCTACGTCCTGCTCGACCCGGTGTCGGGCCGTGCCCTGGCGGCCCGCGCCGGGCATCCGCAGCCGTTGCTGCGCCACGCGGACGGCCGCGCCGAGGTGCTGGACCTGGCGGGCGGGGTGGTCCTGGGCGTCGACCCGGGGGCGGCCTATCCGGAGACGGAGCTGCTGCTGGAGCCGGGCGGGGTGCTGGCCCTGTACACCGACGGGCTGGTGGAGGTGCCGGGCGCGGACATCGACGAGGGCGTGGAGCGGCTGCGGGCCGCGCTGGCCGCCGCCCGGCCGGCCCCGCTGACGGAGGCGGCCGACCGGCTGGTGGCGGAGGCGGGCGGTCAGGCCGACCGTCCGGACGACATCGCCCTCCTGCTGGCGTCCCGGGCCTGACGCAGAGCAAAGCGGAAGGAAATTCATCCGGATCTCGGTGCGGTTCCCGCACCCCGCACCGGCCCGGTGTTTACGCGGCCTTAACGCCGGGAACGGCGTGTCGGACTTGCGCCGCACGATGGAATCCGTACATGGACAGCTCTTGACCTGCGGATGTCGTCGAGTTTCCATATCGGCCACGGGAGCCACCCAGCAGAAGTGCCCACCACCGCCTCGGAGGCGATACCGCTCCCGCACCCCCTCTTCGCAACTGCCGATCGGAAATCCCGCACCGATGACTGAAACGATCAGCGCTCCCCAGGCGCTCGCCCCCGCCACCGGGCCCACCCCGCAGAAGCTCAAGCGCTCCATCGGCGTCGTCGGCGGGACCCTGCTGACACTGTCGTGCGTGACGCCGGCGTCGACCCTGTTCGTCGTCGTGCCCGATCTCTTCTCCACCCTCGGCACCTGGACCGCGCTCACGATCGCGATCGGCTCGCTGCTCTGCATCGGTGTGGCGTTCTGCTACTCGGAGCTGGGCACCCTGATCCCCAGCGCGGGCGGCGAGTACGCCATGGTCTCCACCCTGGCGGGCCGGCTGGCGGGCTGGCTGGTGTTCGTGCTGTCGCTGCTCGTGGTGATGATCGTGCCCCCGGTGATCGCCATGGGCACCGCCGATTACCTGGCCCCCGTGGTGCACATCCCGGCCCCCGTGGCCGGCGGCGCGGTGATGCTGCTCGCCACCCTCGCCGGTCTGCTGGACCTGCGCGCCAACGCCTGGATCACCGGCATCTTCCTCGTCCTGGAGGTGGTCGCGGCCGCGCTGGTGGCCGTGCTGGGCTTCGCCCACAGCGAGCGGGGCGCCGGCGCGCTGGTGCACGGCCAGGTGGCCGCCGAGGGCGGCGGCACCTCCACGGTGACGGCGATGATGGTGGTCTCCGGGCTGGCGATCGCCCTGTTCATCACCCAGGGCTTCTCGACGGCCGTCTACCTCTCGGAGGAGCTGGAGAAGCCGCGCCGCAACGTCCCGCGGACCGTGCTCGCCACGCTCGCCATCTCCACCGCGGTCATCCTGGTCCCGGTCATCGCGATCACCATGGGCGCCCCGGACCTGGACGCGCTGGCCTCCGGCGACCTCGGCGCGATGGTCACCGCCTGGTCGAACTCGGCCGTCGGCACCTTCGTCAGCCTCTGCGTGGCCCTCGCCATCATCAACGCGGGCATCGTCATGGTCATCCAGAACTCCCGCGTGCTGTTCGCCTCCGCCCGCGACAAGGCCTGGCCCGAGCCGGTCAACCGCGCCCTGTCCCGGCTCGGCCGCTTCGGCTCCCCGTGGGTGGCCACCCTGCTGGTGGGCCTGCCGGGCGCGGCGATGTGCTTCGTCAACCTGGACACCCTGTACGGGGTGACGGGCGTCTCGGTGACCGGCATGTACCTGCTGGTCGCGGTGGCCGCGCTGTTCAGCCGGCGCGGGGCGCACCGCGAGGCGGCCGCCTGGCGGATGCCGCTGTGGCCGGCCGTGCCGATCGCGCTGATCGCCGTCCTGGCGTACATCCTGACCCAGCAGGAGACCGAGTACCTGCTCTGGACGGGCGGCATCACCGCCGTCGCCACCCTGTACTGGGCCCTGTACCTGCGGCCCCGCAAGGACACCCGCTGGCTGGTCAGCATCCCGGACACCGGGGAGGCGGACGAGGCGTAGCCGCCCGCCCGCACCCAGCGCCCCGTGGGGCCGCCGCACCGTGCGGCGGCCCCGCGGGCGTTCTGCGGGGTCCGGGGTCAGGCGTCGCCCGCGCCGAGGGTGAGGGCGGTGTTCACCAGGCCGATGTGGCTGAAGGCCTGGGGGAAGTTGCCGAGCTGGCGGCCGCTCGCGGGGTCGTACTCCTCGGCTAGCAGGCCCACGTCGTTGCGGACGGCGAGGAGGCGTTCGAAGAGGGCGCGGGCCTCCTTGGGGCGGCCGGTGAGGTGGAGGGCGTCCGCAAGCCAGAAGGAGCAGGCCAGAAAGGCCCCCTCGTCCCCGGGCAGCCCGTCGACGGAGGGGCCCTCGGTGCTGTAGCGGCGGACCAGGCCGCTGCTGCCGAGCTCGGCCCGTACGGCGTCGACGGTGCCGATCACGCGCGGGTCGTCGGGCGGCAGGAAGCCGACGCGGGGGATGAGCAGGGTCGCCGCGTCCAGTTCGCGCGAGCCGTAGTACTGGGTGAAGGTGCCCCGCTCGGGGTCGTAGCCGTGCTCGCAGACGTCGCGGTGGACCTCGTCGCGCATGGTCCGCCAGCGGTCCACGTCGCCGGGCATCTCCGGGGCGGCCTCCAGGGTGCGTACGGCCCGGTCGGCGGCCACCCAGGCCATCACCTTGGAGTGGGTGAAGTGGCGGCGCGGGCCGCGCACCTCCCACAGGCCCTCGTCGGGCCGGCGCCAGTTGTCCTCCAGGAAGTCGAGCAGGGCGAGCTGGATCTTCCAGGCGTGCCGTTCCGAGGCCAGTCCGGTTGACCGGGCCAGGTACAGGGAGTCGAGGACCTCGCCGTAGACGTCCAGCTGGAGCTGGTTCACGGCGGCGTTCCCCACGCGGACGGGCGCGGAGCCCTCGTACCCGCGCAGCCAGGGCAGTTCGGTCTCGGGGATGCGGCGCTCGCCGCCGATCCCGTACATGATCTGGAGGTCGGCCGGGTCGCCGGCGACGGCGCGCAGCAGCCAGCCGCGCCAGGCCCGGGCCTCGTCGCGGAAGCCGGTGCTCAGCAGCGCGTCGAGGGTCAGGGTGGCGTCGCGCAGCCAGCAGTAGCGGTAGTCCCAGTTGCGGACGCCGCCGAGCTCCTCGGGCAGGGAGGTGGTCGCGGCCGCGGCGATGCCGCCGGTGGGGGCGTAGGTGAGCGCCTTGAGGGTGATGAGGGAGCGGGTGACGGCCTCCTCGTAGGGGCCCTGGTAGCGGCACTGGGAGGACCAGTCCCGCCAGTCGGCGAGGCTCTGCTCCAGGGCCTCGTACGGGTCGACGCGCGCGGGGCGCGGTTCGTGCGAGGGGTGCCAGGTGAGGACGAAGGCGACCTTCTCCCCCGGGCCCACGGTGAACTCGGAGCGGGTGCTGTTGGCCTCGCCCCAGGTCCGGACGGGCGGCTCGCTGCGGAACCAGACGGAGTCCGGGCCTGCGACGGCGACGCGGTCCCCCTCGCTGCGCCGGACCCAGGGGACGACGTGGCCGTAGTCGAAGCGCAGGCGCAGGGTGCTGCGGACGGTGACCTGGCCGGAGATCCCCTCGACGACGCGCATGACGTCGGGGGCGACGTCGCGCTGGGGCATGAAGTCGGTGACCTTGACGGTGCCCTCGTCGGTCTCCCAGAGGGATTCGAGGATCAGGGAGCCGTCGGCATAGGCGCGCCGGGTGCACCGCTCGCCCTCGGCGGCGCCGGCGGGGGCGATCGTCCAGTGGCCGTTCTCGCGGTCGCCGAGGAGGGCGGCGAAGCAGGCGGCGGAGTCGAAGCGGGGCAGGCACAGCCAGTCGATGGACCCGTCGCGGCCGACCAGTGCGCTGGTCATGAGGTCGCCGATGAGTGCGTAGTCTTCGATGGGTTGTGTCATTTATCCGCTGTTCCCCCGATCGCCCCGGGTCAATCAGGGTGCCGGAACGGGGGGCGGCGCGGGCCGCCCCCGCGGCGGGGCGGGGACGGCCGGGCGGTCAGCTCCGTACGAGGAGGGTGACGGCGGCGAGGACCAGGCCGAGGGCGAGGGCCGACGCGTTGAGCGACGGGCGGGGGGTGCGCAGCGCGGGCAGCGGCAGGACGTGGTCCAGGGCGTAGCGGCCGGGGCCGGCGAGGGTGAGGGCGGCCGCGGCCGAGGCGAG
>NZ_JBFBGN010000132.1:0-18103 GCF_040684675.1 Streptomyces sp. NPDC089915
GTTCTTCCGGATCTCCGCCACGGACTGGCTGGAGCGGGACGGCTGGACCGCCGACGAGACGGTCCGGCTGGCCGCCCTGCTCCAGGAGCACGGGGAGGGCCATCGCCCGTCCGAGCCGGCCGCGGTCGGCGGCCCGCATCACCATCGTCATGCCGACCGGCATCAGCAGTCCGCCGCCGAGCCCCTGGACGGCGCGGAAGGCGATGAGGCTGCCGGCGCTCCACGCGCAGGCGGCGAGCAGGGAGCCGAGGGTGAAGAGGGACAGGGCCGTCAGGTAGGTGCGCTTGGCGCCGAGCCGGCCCATCGCCCAGGCCGACGCGGGGATGACGGCGGCCAGGGCCAGGGTGTAGGCGGTGGCGGTCCACTGGATGGTCTCCAGCGGGGCGTCGAAGGACTCGGAGAGCCTGCCGAGCGCCACGTTGACGATGGTCATGTCGAGGACCGACATGACGGCGCCGGTGATCACGACGGTGAGGATGCGCCCGAGCTGCCCGGGCGCAGCCGCTAACGCCGCCGGGGAGTCCTCGGCCGTGGGTGCGGTCGGCATCGTGGCGCGTCCCTCCCTCAAGAAAACAGACCGTGTGGTTCGTTTTTAAAACCAGACCGCGTGGTCTGTTTTCAGAACCGGACCAGAAGGTCGGTTTCAACGGGCTTCCCGGTAAAGTACAACGACCGTTGTAATGCGCACAATGGCTGCCGTAGAGGGTGAGTCGAGAGCCGCTGGAGGCGTGATGGACGGTCAGGCCCCGGGCCTCGCACGGGAGGGGACGGACGACGCGCCGCTCCCGCCCCGGAAGCTGGCCAAGCGGATCGCCCTCGCCCGCGCCGCCTGCGCGGTGTTCGGCCACGAGGGGTACGCGCGCGCCTCCGTCGACGCCCTCGCCGCCGCGGCCGGCGTCTCCACGCGGACGCTCTACAACCACTTCCCCGGGGGCAAGTCGGAGCTCTTCCGGGCCGTGGTCACCTGGAGCTCGGGCGAGGTCCGCGACGCCCACGTGGCCACCGTGAAGGCCCTGCTGGACCCCGCCCGCCCGCCGCGGCCACAGGACCTGGAGCGGGAGCTGGCCGCCCTGGCCCGGGCGCTGATCGACGTGATGGTGGAGCACCCCGACCACTTCGCGCTCGTGCGCCACATCCACGCCGAGGCCGACCACGTGCCGCCCGAGGTGCTGGCGGCCTGGAAGGCCGCGGGCCCCGGCCCGGTCGCCGAAGCCCTCGCGGACGCCCTGGCGGCCCTGGAGCGGGCCGGACTGCTCGACCTGCACGGCGACCCGGAACTGGCGGCCGCCCACTTCACGGCGCTGACCTCCACCTCCGTCGCGCAGCTCTCCCACTACGGGGTGCTGCCCCTGTCACCGGCACAGACCGACCGCGTCGTCCAGGGCGGCGCCACCGCCTTCCTGCGCGCCTACCGGGCCCACTGAGGGGCCGTCACGGCCCGCGCCGGCCGGAAGGGGCCTCAGGGCAGCCGTCTGCCGACCCGTGCCCAGGTCTCCAGGGCCTCGGCGAGGGGGTCGCCGGGAGTCAGGTACGGCCGGGCCGCGCCCGCCCAGCGCAGCAGGTTCCTGATCCGCCGCAGGTGCAGGATCCGCTCCCGGGGCAGCGCGCGCCAGTCCCGGGCCCGGGCGGCCGCCTCCGCCGGGGTGAGGTCGATCAGCGCGAGCGCCTCCCGGCCCAGGGCGGCCGGGTCACCTCCCGGCCCCGGCCCGAACTCCCGGAGCAGGTAGGCCCGTACGGAGGCCAGCTCGATCCCCCGCACCAGATCGGGAGCCCCCTCCGCCGCCGCGCACCGGTACGCCGCCGCCAGGGCCACCCGGCCCCAGCGCAGCCGCACCCCGTCCGGCAGCCGCTCGTCCTGCATCCCGCCGACCGCCAGGGAGCGCAGGGTGCGCGGCGGGGGTTCGTCCGCGAGCGGGGGACCGGTGGCCAGCCAGGCCTCCAGCTCCGCGAGGCCGTGCCCGTCGGGCGGTACGGAGGTCAGCACCTGGCCCCGGCTGAGCAGCGCGACCACCGCCCCCGCGAGGCGGACCCGGGCGGTGTGGCCCGCGCCGAAGGAGCCCACCTCGCCCCCGTACCGCTCTATCCCGCGCAGCCAGACCCGCGACTCCCCGGCCGCGTACACCTGCCCGGCCCGGGCCGTGCCGCCGACGCACCGCACGAGGCACACCCCGCCGGTCCCGTCGGCCTCCTCCACGGAATACACCTGCAACTCGGCGATGGGCATGGCCGGGAGGCTACCGCCTCACACGGCGGCCGGGGCCTCCAGGACGAGGCGGATCCCGGTGACCTCGTAGCCGGCCCGGTCGAAGGCGGCGGCCATCGGGAGGTTGACCGTGTCGGTGGTGGCCGTGATCCGGTCGGCGCCCCCGGCCGCGTGGAAGCGGGTGATCTCGGCGAGGATCTCGTCGATCAGCCCCTTGCCGCGCTGTTCGGGCACCACGCCCAGGTAGCCGACGTTGCGGTGGTAGGGGGTCGCCGAGGGGACCGCCATCCCGGCGAGGGTGCCGTCGGGCAGGTGGGCGAGGCGCCACCAGGAGCGTTCGCCCGGGCAGTCGCGGTAGAACGCGAGGTCCTCGCGGGCCAGCCGCTCCTCGGTCGTCGCCTCCAGCTCGTACCGGGTGGCCAGGTCGAGGCTGCCGCGCGAGAGGCGGGCGAAGGCGTCGAGGAACTCCTCGTCGGTGCCCTCACGGAAGACGAGCCGGCCGGTGGGCGCGGCGGTCCCGGCGGCCGGGGTCCACTCGTAGCGCAGCCGCTCGATCCCGCGGGTCAGACCGGCCCGGGAGGCGGCCTCGCGGCGCCAGGCGACCGCCCCGGCGACCGCGGGGTCCTCGCGCCAGCCCCGGGGCAGGGAGAGGTGGTGGCCGGGGCGCTTCCCGAAGGCGGCGTGGCCGGCCGCCAGCAGGGCGGCGGCCAGGGCGGCCGGGTCCGCGACGGAGGGGCGGACCTGGAGGCAGTCGAGGGCGACCGGCCGCTCGCTGTCGGCGCGGCCCCACCACAGGGCGCGGGCCAGCGTCCGCCCGTCCCCGTCCTCGGCGAACCAGGTCCACTCGGGGCGCATTCGACGGGCGGCGAACTCCTCGCGGACGCGGTCGGCGGGGAGCGGCGGGACGGGGCCCTCGGCCGGCCAGGCCAGGGCGCGGTCGAGGGCGGCGGGGTCGTCGAGTGCGGTACGGAATCTCATCGGCCCGATGATCACCCCGGGGCGGTGGCCCGGCCAGCGGTTTTCGTGCCGCCAGACGCCGACGGCCGACCCCTCCCGGAGGGGGACCGGCCGTCGGGGGTGTCGGCTACGACCAGGTGACCAGCCGGCGCGGGTGCTCCAGGACCGCCGCGATGTCCGCGAGGAACCTGGAGCCCAGCTCGCCGTCGATCAGGCGGTGGTCGAACGACAGGGCCAGGGTGGTGACCTGGCGCGGCTTGACCTTGCCCTTGTGGACCCACGGCTGGAGCTTGATCGCGCCGACCGCGAGGATCGCGGACTCGCCGGGGTTCAGGATGGGCGTACCGGTGTCGACGCCGAAGACGCCGACGTTGGTGATGGTGACGGTGCCGTTCTGCATGTCGGCCGGGGAGGTCTTGCCCTCACGGGCCGTGGCCACCAGGTCCGACAGCGAGGTGGACAGCTCCGCCAGGGTCTTGGCGTGGGCGTCCTTGATGTTCGGGACGATCAGGCCGCGCGGGGTGGCCGCCGCGATGCCCAGGTTGACGTAGTGCTTGAGCACGATCTCCTGGGCCGCCTCGTCCCAGGACGCGTTGACGTCCGGGTTGCGGCGGATGGCGACGAGGACCGCCTTGGCGATCAGGAGCAGCGGGTTGATCCGGAGCCCCGCGAGGTCCGGGTCGTCCTTGAGCTCCTGGACCAGCTTCATCGTCCGGGTCACGTCGAGCGTGATGAACTCGGTGACGTGCGGCGCGGTGAAGGCGGAGCCGACCATGGCCTGGGCGGTGACCTTGCGGACGCCCTTGACCGGGATACGGGTCTCCCGCGCGCCCGGTGCCGCGGCGACGGCCGGGACCGGCTCGGCCGGGGCCTGGACGGGCGCGGGGGCGGCGGCCGGGACCGGAGCCGCCGGGGCGGCGGGCGCCGGGGCCTGCGGGGCGAGCGCGGCCGCGGCGGCGGCGTGCACGTCCTCGCGGGTCACGACACCGCCGTCACCGGTGGGGACCACCGAGGCCAGGTCGATGCCGAGGTCCTTGGCGAGCTTGCGCACGGGCGGCTTGGCGAGCGGCCGCTCGCCGGCCACGCCGTTGCCGTTCGCGTACGCGGTGCCGTTGCGCTCCGCCGGAGCGGGCGCGGCGGGCGCCGGTACGACGGGCGCGGGGGCCGGGGCCGTCGGTGCCGCGACGGCGGACGCCGGGGCTCCGGCCACCGCCTTGCGCGGGCGGCGCTTGGAGGAGGACTGGGAGACCCCGTAGCCCACGAGCACGGGCTGGCGGCCCTCGGGCGCGGCCTCCTCGGCCGCCTCGGCGGCGGCCGGGGCGGGAGCGGCGGCCGGGACGGCGGCGGCCGGGGCCTCAGGGGCGTCGGCACCGCCCGTCTGCACGGAGATGATGACCTGGCCGACGTCGACCGTCACGCCCTCCTCGAAGAGCAGCGCGTGCACCACTCCGTCGAAGGGGATCGGCAGCTCCACGGCCGCCTTCGCGGTCTCGACCTCGCAGACGACCTGCCCGTCGGTGACCGTGTCACCCGGCTGGACGTACCACTTGAGGATCTCGGCCTCGGTCAGGCCCTCGCCCACGTCGGGCATCTTGAATTCGCGGATCGTCATGACGCGGGTCTCCTCAGAACGCCAGCGAGCGGTCGACGGCGTCGAGCACCCGGTCCAGGCCCGGCAGGTACTCGTCCTCCAGGCGGGCCGGCGGATACGGGGCGTGGAAGCCGCCGACGCGCAGCACCGGGGCCTCCAGGTGGTAGAAGCACCGCTCCGTGATGCGGGCGGCGATCTCGGAGCCGGTGCCCAGGAAGACCGGGGCCTCGTGGACCACGACCAGCCGGCGGGTCTTCTCCACCGACGCCTGGATCCCGTCGAAGTCGATCGGGGACATCGAGCGCAGGTCCAGGACCTCGACCGACTTGCCCTCCTCGGCGGCCGCGGCGGCCGCCTCCAGGCAGACCTTCACCATCGGGCCGTACGCGGCCAGGGTGAGGTCGGCGCCCTCGCGGAGCACCCGCGCCTTGTGCAGCTCGCCGGGGATGGCCTCGACGTCGACCTCGCCCTTGTCCCAGTAGCGGCGCTTCGGCTCGAAGAAGATCACCGGGTCGTCGCTGAGGATCGCCTGCTGGAGCATCCAGTAGGCGTCGCTCGGGTTGGCCGGGGAGACCACCTTGAGGCCCGGGACGTGCGCGAAGAGCGTCTCGGGGGACTCGCTGTGGTGCTCGACCGCGCCGATCGCACCGCCGTACGGGATGCGGATGACGACCGGCAGCTTGATCTTGCCGAGGGCGCGCGCGTGCATCTTCGCGAGCTGCGTGACGATCTGGTCGTACGCGGGGAAGACGAACCCGTCGAACTGGATCTCCACGACCGGCCGGTAGCCGCGCAGGGCCAGGCCGATGGCGGTGCCGACGATGCCCGACTCGGCGAGCGGGGTGTCGATGACCCGCTCCTCGCCGAAGTCCTTCTGGAGCCCGTCGGTGATGCGGAAGACACCGCCCAGCTTGCCGACGTCCTCGCCCATGATCAGGACCTTGGGGTCCATCTCCATGGCCTTGCGCAGGGACTCGTTGAGCGCCTTCGCGATCGACATCTTCTCGATGGCCATCAGTGGCTCTCCTCGGCCTCGAAGGAAGCGAGGTAGGCGGCGAACTGGGCGCGCTCCTCGTCGACGAGCGCGTGCCCGTCCGCGTAGACGTTCTCGAAGATCGCCATGGTGTCGGGGTCGGGCATGGAGCGCACGACCTCGCGGACCCGCTTGCCGAGGGTCTCGCTCTCCGCCTCCAGCTCCTCGAAGAAGGCCTCGTCGGCGCCGCCGGAGGCCAGCAGGTGGGCCTTCAGGCGCAGGATCGGGTCCTTCGCCTCCCAGGCGGCCGTCTCCTCGTCCGCGCGGTACTTCGTCGGGTCGTCGGAGGTGGTGTGGGCGCCCATGCGGTACGTGAACGCCTCGATCAGGGCCGGGCCCTCGCCGCGGCGGGCGCGGTCCAGCGCCCAGCGGGTGACCGCGAGGCAGGCCAGGACGTCGTTGCCGTCGACGCGGATGCCCGGGAAGCCGAAGCCCTGGGCGCGCTGGTAGAGCGGCACGCGCATCTGGCGCTCGGTCGGCTCGGAGATCGCCCACTGGTTGTTCTGGCAGAAGAACACCACGGGGGAGTTGTAGACGGCGGAGAAGTTGAAGGCCTCCATCACGTCGCCCTGGCTGGACGCGCCGTCGCCGAAGTAGGCGATGACGGCGGAGTCGGCGCCGTCCTTGGCCACGCCCATCGCGTAACCGGTCGCGTGCAGCGTCTGCGAGCCGATGACGATCGTGTAGAGGTGGAAGTTGTTGGTGGTCGGGTCCCAGCCGCCGTGGTTCACGCCGCGGAACATGCCGAGCAGGTTCGTCGGGTCCACGCCGCGGCACCAGGCCACGCCGTGCTCGCGGTAGGTCGGGAAGACGTAGTCGTCGTCGCGGAGTGCCCGGCCGGAACCGATCTGGGCCGCCTCCTGGCCGAGCAGCGAGGCCCACAGGCCCAGCTCGCCCTGGCGCTGGAGCGCGGTCGCCTCACCGTCGAAGCGGCGGGTCAGGACCATGTCGCGGTAGAGACCGCGCAGGTCCTCGGTGGTGATGTCCGCGGCGAAGGCCGCGAACTCCGCGAGGTCGGGGTTGCCCTCGATCTCGACCCGTTCACCCTCGGGCGTCAGCAGTTGTACGAGCTGAGGCTCGGCGTCGTGCGGCTGTGCGGTGGCAGCGGCGGTCTTGCGGGCGCTCGCCGCGCCTGCCGCCCGCTTGGTGCCGCTGCTGCGTCGCGGCTTGCGCGCGGCAGTGCTCTCCACGGTCACGTGTGCTCCTCCGTCGGTCCGGCACCCGGGTTCTCCGGGGACCAGTGCGGCTCACCTGTATCCGTACCCGTACACGGGGTGGGTGCACGGCGCGTTTCGGATTCAGGCGTGACAGGTGCCCCGGCGAGTGCCCTGCGCACAGCACGTTACCCAGTGCGACGCATAACTGCGAAACCCCGTTTGACCTGCGATTTTGCTTGGATATCCAAGTAAATCGAGCGCAGCGGGAACAACCACTGGTCACAGCCTTGCAGGGGGCCGGAACAACGGCACGTTATCCCGGGTAACTCCGGCAGGGAAGAGGTGAGTGTGTGAAGATGAGCTTGTGCGCGAAAACGGAAAAATCAAGGTATTTCTCCTGGACGACCACGAAGTAGTACGTCGGGGCGTTCATGAGCTTTTGTCGGTCGAAGAGGACATCGAGATCGTCGGCGAGGCCGGTACCGCCGCGGACGCCCTGGTCCGCATCCCGGCGACCCGTCCCGACGTGGCCGTACTCGACGTGCGCCTGCCGGACGGCAGCGGTGTCGAGGTGTGCCGCGAGGTCCGCTCCCAGGACGAGGACATCAAGTGCCTGATGCTCACCTCGTTCGCCGACGACGAGGCCCTGTTCGACGCCATCATGGCGGGCGCCTCGGGCTACGTCCTCAAGGCGATCCGCGGAAACGAGCTGCTCAGCGCGGTGCGCGACGTGGCGGCCGGCAAGTCCCTGCTGGACCCGGTGGCGACCGCGCGGGTGCTGGAACGGCTGCGCGACGGCAAGAACGGCAAGGGTGACGACCGCCTCGCGAACCTCACCGAGCAGGAGCGCAAGATCCTCGACCTGATCGGCGAGGGCCTGACGAACCGGGTCATCGGCGAGCGGCTGCACCTGGCCGAGAAGACCATCAAGAACTACGTCTCCAGCCTGCTGTCGAAGCTGGGCATGGAGCGCCGCTCGCAGGCCGCCGCGTACGTGGCCCGCCTCCAGGCGGAGAAGCGCTAGCCGCGCTCCAGCCGGCGCCGAGGGGGTCCCCGAGGCGCTCCGCCCCGCGTCGAGCGGGGCGCAAGTCCGTTCGAGTGGGTACCGAGTCCGGGGCGACCGGGCTCGGACCCCGGTTCGAGCGGGCTTCCAGCCGATGACGGCCCGTGGCCGCGCGGTGCCCCGACGCACACGGTTCAATTCGGGACCAACGTCCTCGATGATCGGGGCGGGATCCTCTGTCCCGGCCCCCCTCCGGGGGCCGAGAGTGGTCTCATGTCACCGGAGGAAACACAGGCCGTGGAGCTGCTGCGCCGGGTCCCGTACGGCCGGGTCGCCACCAGCATGCGCGCGCTCCCCTTCCTCGCCGTCGCCCGCCACATCGTGGTGGGCGGCAGGGTCGTCCTGAGAATGCACGCCGGTTTCGGCTATCACCACGCCTGCAACGGAAGCGTGGTCTCCTACGGGGCCGACAACTTCAATTCAGGCGCGTCCCGGCTCTGGTCCGTGCAGGTCACGGGCACGGCGCAGCTCGCCGAACCCACCACCGCGGAACTGGAACTATTCGGTCCGGGGCCGCATTTCGTGGACGGGGAGGTGTTCGACCCCGTCTACATGCGCATCGAACCCCAGCTCGTCACCGTGCACTCCCTCGGGGCGGTGAATGCCGAATCCCCCGACCGGCACTACCAGCACGCGCTCTGACGCGGGGAAAGCGCGGGCGGAGAGCGAAAGAGGCCCGGCGGAATGGGAATTCCGCCGGGCCTCCGCCGTGCGTACCGCTAGTTCGCGCCCTCGGCGCCGGCCGGGCTGCCGCCGCCCCCGCTGGGCGGGGTCGGGTTCTTGGTCGGCGGCTCCACCGGGGTGGTCGGCGGCTTCGGCGGGGTGGTCGGGTTCTTCGTCTCCGGAGCGGAGGAGCCCGAGGAGGCCGTCGGGGTGGTGCTCGGGGTGTACTTGCTGCGGCTCGGGGCGGGCGTGAAGGTGTCCTCGTCGTGCGAGCGGCCCGTCTCGGGGCTCTGCGCGGTCGAGGGGGTGTCCTGCGCTCCCGGGCTGCTCTGCGAGGTGCCCGGGCTGCTCACGCTGGTCTTCGGCTTGTTGCCGCTGCCACCGGTGAAGTTGCCGGTCTTGACCGCGTACGCGACACCGCCGGCGATGGCCAGCACCGCGAGCAGCGCGAAGAGCCAGACCTTCCACTTCCCGCCGCCGGAGCGGTTGTCGTAGCCGTCGTACCCGTCATAGCCGTCGTACCCGCCGTGGCCGCCGGGGCCCCCGGCGTGGCCGTGGCCGTGGCCGCCGGGGAAGGCGGTGCCGTCGTCCGGGTTCAGCGGGGGCACCATCGGCTGCTGGAACTGCGAGGTCGTGGCGTGCGAGGGGTAGGGGCGGGGACCGCCGTTGCCGCCCGCGGGCATCATCGAGGTCTGCCCGCCGCCCGGCTGGCCGTGCGGGAGCGCCATCATGACCGGGCCGGTGTTCCAGGTGCCGGTGTTCGGGCCCTGGTCCTGGAGCATCTGGAGCGCGTACTGGACGAGCCCGCGCATCTCCTCGGCGCTCTGGAACCGGTCGTCCGGGTCCTTGGCGAGCGACCGCATGACGAGGCCGTCGAGCTCCTGCGGGATGTGGTGTCCCTCGGGCAGCTGCGAGGGCGGGACGGGGGCGTCCTGCACGTGCTGGTAGACCACCGACAGCGGGGTCTCACCGGTGAAGGGAGGCCGCAGCGCCAGCAGTTCGTAGAGCAGGCAGCCGGTCGCGTACAGGTCGGAGCGGTGGTCCACGGCCTTGCCGAGGGCCTGCTCCGGCGAGAGGTACTGCGGGGTGCCCATGACCATGCCGGTCTGGGTCATCGTGGACTGCGCGCCGTGCAGGGCGCGGGCGATGCCGAAGTCCATCACCTTCACCGCGCCGGTGTGGGTGATGATGACGTTCGCGGGCTTGATGTCGCGGTGCACGATGCCGTGCTGGTGCGAGTAGGCCAGCGCCTCCAGCACGCCCGACACGATGATGAGCGCCTGCTCGGGCCCGGGGGCCTCGGCGCTGATCAGGAGGTCGCGGATGGTGCGGCCCTCGACCAGCTCCATCACGATGTACGGGACCACGTTCGGGCCGACCCGGTCCTCGCCGGAGTCGTACACGGCGACCACGGCGTGGTGGTTGAGGCCGGCGACCGACTGGGCCTCGCGCGTGAAGCGGGCCTTGGACACCGGGTCCTCGGCCAGGTCGGGGCGCAGCAGCTTCACGGCCACGGTGCGGCCGAGCCGGACGTCCTCGGCCGCGAAGACCTCGGCCATGCCGCCGCGGCCCAGGCGGTGGGTCAGCCGGTAGCGGCCGTCCCCCACGAGGCCGCCCGCGCCCCAGTGCTCAGGACCGTCGCCCATCCCGGCGCCGGTTCCCTCGGGTTCGGGTGCCATCAGTCCTCGCCGTCGTCTCTCTAGTCCGCTCTAGCGGTGGGCCTCTTCGGGTGCTCCGGTGAACGCTACAGCCTCGGAACCCGTCACCGTTCGGCTACGGACACCCCGTAGGCCCGTGGTCACGCAGCGGGCACCGGCTTGACGTGTGCTTGCCCTCCGGCAGACTGGGCGCGACATGCGCTCAGCCAGACGCGGAGCAACACAGCCCGAGGGGAAGCAACAGTCATGAGCCAGGACGGAACACAGGGCCGGTACGCAGGCGGCTCCCTGGCCGGTGGCCGTTACCAGCTAAGGGATTTGCTGGGCGAGGGGGGCATGGCCTCGGTCTACCTCGCGTACGACTCCGCGCTCGACCGCCAGGTCGCCATCAAGACGCTGCACAGCGAGCTGGGCCGCGAGGCGTCCTTCCGCGAGCGCTTCCGGCGTGAGGCGCAGGCTGTTGCGAAACTGTCGCACACCAACATCGTCTCGGTCTTCGACACGGGTGAGGGGACCGTCACCTTCGGCTCCGGCGGCGGGGACGAAGCGGTCATGCCGTACATCGTCATGGAGTACGTGGAGGGCCAGCCGCTCGGCTCGGTGCTCGACGGGGACGTGCGCCAGTACGGGGCCATGCCGGCGGACAAGGCGCTGAAGGTGACGGCCGACGTGCTGGCCGCGCTGGAGACCAGCCACGAGATGGGCCTGGTCCACCGCGACATCAAGCCCGGCAACGTGATGATGACCAAGCGCGGCGTGGTCAAGGTCATGGACTTCGGCATCGCCCGGGCCATGCAGTCGGGGGTCACCTCGATGACGCAGACCGGCATGGTCGTCGGCACCCCGCAGTACCTGTCGCCGGAGCAGGCGCTGGGGCGCGGCGTGGACGCCCGCTCCGACCTGTACTCGGTCGGCATCATGCTCTTCCAGCTGCTGACGGGCCGCATCCCCTTCGAGGCCGACTCCCCGCTGGCGATCGCGTACGCGCACGTCCAGGAGGAGCCGGTGGCCCCCTCCTCCATCAACCGGTCCATCACCCCGGCGATGGACGCGCTGGTGGCTCGGGCGCTGAAGAAGAACCCGAACGAGCGTTTCCCGACGGCCGCGGCGATGCGGGACGAGATCCTGCGGATCGCCCAGGCCGGCCAGACCGGCGCCCCGGCCATCGTCCCGGGCGCCGCCACGGGCGGCAGCGGCGCGGGGGTGGGCTCGACCGTGTTCCCGCCGGTGGACGCGGGCTTCCAGGCCCCGCCGCCGCAGGCGCTGCACCAGCCGTACCAGGCCCCGCAGACCCCGGCGCCGTCCCCGTACGCGCAGCCGGCCCCGACGCACCAGCAGGCCGGCGCGTACGCGTACCCGCACACGGCGCAGGCCCCGCAGCAGCAGTACGCCCCGCAGGCCCAGACCCCGCCGCCGTTCACCATCTCGCCGAGCCACGCGCCGACGCCTTCGGCGTCCTCGGGCGGCGGGAAGAAGAACACCCCCGTGGTGGTCGGCGCGATCGCGGTGGCCCTGCTGGCCATCGGCGGGCTCATCGCGGTGCTGAACATGGACGACAACAAGGACAAGGGCGACCAGGCGGGCCCCGCGGCCTCGTCGTCCGCGTCCGCCTCGGCGAAGGCCGGGCACAAGGGTCCGGACACCTCGCGCACGATCGACGTGGACAAGTGCAAGAGCCCGACGAAGTCCTACAAGGACTCGACGAAGGTCATGGCCCCGGACTTCCGGTACAAGAACGTCCTGTCGGTCAAGCAGTGCCTCCAGGCGGCCGGCTGGCGCTACAAGATCACGGAGCGGGACGAGACCGTCTACGGCCAGGACACGGTGCTGGAGCAGCTGCCCGCGTCCGGTGACGACGTGCCCAAGGACAACACGGAGTTCACGCTGATCGTCTCGACCGGCAATCCGTCGTAGCGGACGGCGTCCTGACGCCCGGGCATCCCGGGGCACCCTGACGGGTGTCCCGGGATGCCCGTTTTGCCCCCCTGTGCCAATCTGAGTGCGACGCCCGGGCCTCCGGCGTCCCGGCCGCTCGGAACGGGAGGGGCACCCCCGTGATCACATGCCTCCACCTCCCCCGCCTCCGCCGCCCCTCCAGCCTCCCCAGCCTCCGCCGCCTCCCCTGCCGGACGGCCGGAGCCGCGCTGGCGGCCGCCGCGCTGCTGATCACCGCGCCCGCGAGCGCGACCTCCGCCCGCACCCCCGTCGCGGCGGTGCGCGCCGACACCGAGGCGGAGGCGTCCGTACCGGAAGAGGCGTACGAGGAGCTCGCCGGGAGCGCCGGAGGGGTCGGGCGGGAGCACCCGGGGCGGCCCGCCGACGCTCCGGCCGACCCCGAGGTCACCGACGTCTCCCGGCCCCTGCACCCGGTCCGGCCGGCCCCGCACCAGGAGCCCCCCGACCGCCGGCGGCCCGCCGCCCCGCCGAGCCCCTCGCCGAGCCGCGCCGCGCCCGTCTCCGCGCTGGGCACCGAGCCGAACGACCGGGTCGCCGACCTGGCCGCGCACCTGCTCCCGCTGGGCACCGGACTGGCCCTGATGGGCCTGGGGCTGGGGTACATGGGCGTCCGGCTGCGCCGGGGCCGGTAGGGGCCGGCGGACCCCGCCCCGGAGCGGCCGGAGGCCGTCCGACACGGGCATACTCGGTATACATACCGAGTATGCCCGTGTATACATACTGAGTATGTCGATCCGCCACGGCCTGCTGGCGCTGCTGGAACGGGGCCCCCGTTACGGCTCCCAGCTGCGCACCGAATTCGAATCCCGCACCGGCTCCACCTGGCCCCTCAACGTCGGGCAGGTGTACACCACCCTGGCCCGGCTGGAGCGCGACGGACTCGTCGCACCCGACGGCGAGGACGCCGCCGGACACACCCTCTACGCCATCACCGACCCCGGGCGCGCCGAGCTGCACGCCTGGTACGAGCGCCCGGTCGACCGCACCAACCCGCCCCGCGACGAGCTGGCCATCAAGCTCGCCATGGCCGTCGGCGCCCCCGGCGTGGACATCCGCGCCGTCATCCAGTCCCAGCGGCACGCCACGCTCAAGGCGATGCAGGACTACACCCGGCTCAAGGCCCGGGCCCTGGCCGCCATCGAGAGCGGGCAGGCACGGGAGCGCGACGACGTGGCCTGGCTGCTGGTCCTGGAGCAGCTGATCTTCCAGACCGAGGCCGAGGCCCGCTGGCTCGACCACTCGGAGGCCCGGCTCGTCCGGCTGGCCGCGCTCGCCGCGGCCGACACGGGCGCCGTGGCCGACACGGGCGCCACGGCCGGTACGGCCGGTACGGCCCCCGCCGCGCCCGCGGCCGACGGGCCCACGCCTCCCCGGCCCGCCGCCACCGGCCCGACCACCGGCACCACCGGCACCGCCGCCCGTACGCGGCGGGGCTGAACGACCCTTCCAAGGGGGACCCTTCATGCCCGACCAGCAGCACAGCTCCCACCCGCCGTACCCGGGCGGCGCCTCCTGGCCCGCCGCGCCCGCCGCTCCCTCCGAGCCCGTCCTGCGGCTGGAGAACCTGGTCCGCACCCACGGCAGCGGGGCCACCGAGGTGCACGCCCTGCGCGGCATCAACCTCGCCGTCCACCCCGGCGAGCTCGTCGCCGTGATGGGCCCCTCCGGCTCCGGCAAGTCCACCCTCCTCACCCTCGCGGGCGGGCTCGACACCCCCAGCGGCGGCCGGGTCCTCGTCGAGGGCGTCGACATCACCACCGCCGGCCGCCGCAAGCTGGCCGCGCTGCGCCGCCGCAGCATCGGCTACGTCTTCCAGGACTACAACCTCATACCGGCCCTCACCGCCGCCGAGAACGTGGCCCTCCCGCTCGAACTCGACGGGACCTCCGCCCGCCGGGCCCGCACCGCCGCCCTCGCCGCCCTGGAGGAGATCGGTCTGCGCTCCCTCGCCGACCGCTTCCCCGACGAGATGTCCGGCGGCCAGCAGCAGCGCGTGGCCATCGCCCGCGCCCTGGTCGGCGAGCGCCGCCTGGTCCTGGCCGACGAACCCACCGGCGCCCTCGACTCCGAGACCGGCGAGTCCGTCCTCGCGCTGCTGCGCCTGCGCTGCGACGCCGGCGCGGCCGGGGTCCTGGTCACGCACGAACCCCGCTTCGCCGCCTGGGCGGACCGGGTCGTGTTCCTGCGCGACGGCAGCGTCGTCGACGAGACCCTGCGCAGCCAGGCCGACTCGCTGCTCTCCGGGCGGGCGGCCGGCCTGTGACCTCCCCGCTCGCCTCCTGGTACCACTCCTGGGTCGCGGCCCTGCGCATCGCCCGCCGCGACGCCTGGCGCGCCAAGGGACGCAGCGCCATGGTCCTCGCGATGATCGCGCTGCCGGTCGTCGGGGTCAGCGCCGTCGACCTCACCCTGCGCAGCGCCGAACTCACCCCCGGGCAGAACCTGTCCCGCCGGATCGGCGCGGCCGACGCCGTGATCGAATGGACCGGCCTGGACGGCCCGCTCCTCCAGAGCCCCGACGGGGAGCGCTACGCGCCCGTCGGCGGGTTCGAGAAGTACCGGCCCGACCCGGACAAGAAGGACGGCGCGCTCAAGGCTGCGGTCCCCGCGGGCGCCGAAGCCGTCCAGGACAGCCACGCCGGCATCAAGGTGCACACCCGGCACGGCCTGCTCGACACCCAGCTGCGCGAGCTGGACGTCCACCACCCCCTCACCCGGGGCCTGTTCACCCCCCTGCGCGGCCGCCTGCCCCAGGGGCCCGGCGAGGTCGTCGCCACCGCCGCCTTCCTGGAGCACTCCGGGCTGTACGTGGGCTCCTCGGTGACCCCGCGCGGCGCCACGGCCCCCTACCGGATCGTGGGCTCCTACGAGCGGCCCTCCGAGCTGGCCCGCGACGAGCTGATGGCGCTGCCCGGCACCCTGCTCCTGCCGCTCGACCGGGCCCTCACCGCCACCGGGGCGCCCGGACTGAACGTCACCGACAACTTCCTCGTGAAGGTCGGCGGCGATGGTTTCACGTGGAACATGGTCAAGGAGGCCAACGCCAAGGGCGGGCTCGTCCGCTCCCGCGCCGTCGCCGAGCACCCGCCGGCCGACGCGGCGGTCCCGCTCTACACCCAGGAGCCCGCCCAGCGCTTCGACCGGTCGGGCCTGGACGGCGGCCGGATCACCGAGAAGGCCGTCGTGGCCACCGTCGTGGGCCTGGCCCTGCTGGAGGTCTGCCTGCTCGCCGGGCCCGCCTTCGCGGTCGGCGCCCGCCGCTCGCGCCGCCAGCTGGGGCTGGTCGGCGCCAACGGCGGAGACCGGCGGCACATCCGGGCCATCGTCCTCTCGGGCGGCCTGGTCATCGGCGCCGTGGCCGCCGTCACCGGCTGCGCGATCGGCGTGGGACTCACCCTCGGACTGCGGCCGTTCCTGGAGGAGAAGATCGGCAGCCGCTTCGGCGCCCTCGACTTCCGTCCCCTGGAACTCCTCGGCATCGGCCTGCTCGCCGTGCTGACCGGCCTGCTGGCCGCGCTCGTCCCGGCCGTCACCGCCTCCCGGCAGACCGTCCTGGCCTCCCTCACCGGCCGCCGGGGCATCCGGCGCGCCAACCGGATCCTGCCCCTGATCGGGCTGCTCGCCATCGCCGGCGGCGCCGCGCTGGCCCTCTACGGGACCCGCTACCGGGTCAGCCCCACCGTCGTCATGGGCGGCAGCGCCCTCGCCGAGCTGGGCGTCGTCGCCCTCACCCCGGTCCTCGTCGGCCTGTTCGGACGGCTGGGCCGGTGGCTGCCCCTGTCGCCCCGGCTCGCGCTGCGCGACGCCGTCCGCAACCGGGGGCGCACGGCCCCGGCCGTGGCCGCCGTACTGGCCGCCGTCGCCGGGACCGTGGCCGTCTCCACGTACCAGCACAGCCGCGACGTGCAGGCCCGCCACGAGTACGTCGCCGAACTCCCGGCCGGGACCGGCCTGCTCAGCGCCAACGAGAACAGCGCCCACAAGGAGGTCCCGGCGGCCCGCGAGACCCTCAGCCGGAACCTGCCCGTGGCGGTTCGGGCCGACGTGGAACGCCTCTCGGTCGGCAACCCCAACTGCGAGCCCTACGCGACCTCCCCGGGCTGCGGACGGGTCGAGCTCATCGTCCCGAAGGAACAGCGCTGCCCGCTCTTCGAGTCCGAGCACGGCCCCGCCGACTTCCCGAAGGAGGAGGCGAAGAGGCTGCGCCAGGACCCGCGCTGCGCGATGCCGCGCCGCATGGGCGTCTCGTTCAAGACGATCGTCGCGGACGAGAAGCTGCTCCGGGTCCTGGCCGTCACGGACCCGGGCTCGGTGGCCGCCCTGAAGGCGGGACAGCCCGTCGCCTTCGACCGACTCGCCGTGAAGGACGGGAAGATCACCCTCCGGCTGGTCACCGACCCGGTCGCGGCGCAGAAGGCCGAGTCGACCCACGCCGAACTGCCCGGCCAGGACAAGGTCCTCACCGTCCACCAGGCACCCGAGGGCACCGAGTCCTGGGGCGTGGGAGTCGTCCTGCCGCCCTCCGCCGCGAAGGCCGCGGGCATCGCCACGGCCCCGATCGGCTCGTTCTTCAGCCTGGAGACGGCCGCCACCACCGAACAGCGCCAGCGGCTGGACGGGGAGATCGACCGGACCGGCGCCGACGTCCGCGTCACCGTCGAACGCGGCTACCAGAGCGACACCACCATCGGCGTGCTGGCCCTGGCCGTCTTCGCCGGACTGGTCACCATCGGCGCGGCCGGCATCGCGACCGGCCTGGCCCAGGCGGACTCCGAGGCCGACCTGAAGACCCTCGCGGCGGTCGGCGCGGCCCCGCGCGTCCGGCGCACGCTCAGCGGCTTCCAGTGCGGGGTGGTCGCCCTGATGGGCGTCGTCCTCGGCTCGGCGGCGGGCATCCTGCCGGCTGTCGGCCTGCGCCTCACGCAGGAGCGCGAGCAGCGCGGCCTGCTGGAGCGGGCGGTCGAGATGGGCTACTCCACCCCGGACGAGCCGCTCTACGTCCCGATCGCCATCCCCTGGGAGACCCTGGCGGGCCTCCTGGTCCTCGTCCCCCTGGGCGCGGCGGTACTGGCCGCGGTGGTCACGAGGTCGAGCGGAGCCCTGGCCCGCCGGGCGACCGGATGACGTTGCCGCCCCCGCACAGGGTGGATCACGCCCGTGCGGGGGCACACCGTGTGAGAACGAAGGTGTGCGAGAGAATGACGGCATGGAGATGCCGAGGAGTGAACGGTCGCAGGACAGTCCCCCGCACGTCCTGATCGTGGGACAGGACGGGAAGGCGGTCGGCGGCGCCGATGACGAGTCGCGCGAGGTCCCGGTGACGGAGATGGTCGAACAGCCCGCCAAGGTCATGCGGATCGGCAGCATGATCAAGCAACTTCTGGAAGAGGTCCGCGCCGCACCTCTGGACGAGGCCAGCCGGGTCCGTCTCAAGGACATCCACGCGGCGTCGGTGAAGGAACTGGAAGACGGCCTGGCCCCCGAGCTGGTCGAGGAACTGGAGCGCCTCTCCCTTCCGTTCACGGAGGAAGCCATTCCGTCCGAGGCCGAACTGCGGATCGCCCAGGCCCAGTTGGTGGGGTGGCTGGAAGGCCTCTTCCACGGCATCCAGACGGCCCTGTTCGCCCAGCAGATGGCGGCCCGCGCCCAACTGGAGCAGATGCGCCGCGCGTTGCCCCCGGGCGGATCCCACGACGACGATGACGAAGACGGCCCCCACGGAGCGATCCGCTCGGGCCCGTACCTCTAACCTCCGGCGGTACCCGCGTTTCCGCCTCAAACGCCGGCGGGGCTGGATGTGCGCAGCACATTCCAGCCCCGCC
>NZ_JBFBGN010000133.1:0-18086 GCF_040684675.1 Streptomyces sp. NPDC089915
CGGGGGAGTGCTCCCCCGGCCCGCCCCCGGCGCCTTTCCACCGTCCTTATACCGATCGAACGGAAGGCGGCCCCCCGGGTACGGCACAATGGCCCGTGCTTGATGACCTTGCCGATGTGTGATGTGGAGCGGGCGGGATGACGACGACGGCTGGCGCGGAGACCTCTCCGCGGACCTACGGCGGCAGCCGGGCGCTGGCCCTGCTGCTGGTCATCACCGGAGCGGCGGCCCTGGTCGCCGCCTGGGTGATCACCATCGACAAGTTCAAGCTGCTGGAGGACCCGAACTTCACGCCGGGCTGCAGCCTGAACCCGGTCGTCTCCTGCGGCAACATCATGAAGAGCGAGCAGGCCTCCGCCTTCGGGTTCCCCAACCCGATGCTGGGCCTCGTCGCCTACGGCATCGTCGTCTGCGTCGGCATGAGCCTGCTCGCCGGGGCCCGCTTCGGCCGCTGGTACTGGCTCACCCTGAACGCCGGCATGCTCTTCGGCGTCGGGTTCTGCACCTGGCTGATGTACCAGTCGCTGTACAACATCAACTCCCTGTGCCTGTGGTGCTGCCTGGCCTGGGTCTGCACGATCCTGATGTTCTGGTACGTCACCTCGCACAACGTCCGCCAGGGCCTGCTGCCCGCCCCCGGCTGGCTGCGCGGCTTCCTGGACGAGTTCACCTGGGTGCTGCCCGTCCTGCACATCGGGATCATCGGGATGCTGATCCTGACCCGCTGGTGGGACTTCTGGACCTCCTGAGCCCGGCCGGGACTGTCGGTCCCCTCGCTTAGGCTCTGGGTGTGGAACCAGATCTCTTCACCGCCGCCGCCGAGGAACGCCAGGAGAAGGACCCGGCCAGTTCCCCACTGGCCGTCCGGATGCGCCCGCGCACCCTGGACGAGGTGGTCGGCCAGCAGCACCTGCTGAAGCCGGGCTCACCGCTGCGCCGACTGGTGGGGGAGGGCGCCGGAGGACCGGCCGGAGCCTCGTCGGTGATCCTCTGGGGGCCGCCGGGGATCGGCAAGACCACCCTCGCGTACGTGGTCAGCCAGGCCACCCAGAAGCGGTTCGTCGAACTGTCGGCGATCACTGCGGGGGTCAAGGAGGTCCGGGCCGTCATCGAGGGCGCCAAGCGCGCCGCCGGCGGCTACGGCAAGGAGACCGTCCTCTTCCTCGACGAGATCCACCGCTTCAGCAAGGCCCAGCAGGACTCCCTGCTGCCGGCCGTGGAGAACCGCTGGGTCACCCTGATCGCGGCGACCACGGAGAACCCGTACTTCTCGATCATCTCCCCGCTGCTCTCGCGCTCCCTGCTGCTGACGCTGGAGCCGCTGACCGACGGCGACCTGAGCGGGCTGCTGCGGCGGGCCCTGGAGGAGGAGCGGGGGCTGGGCGGCGCGGTCTCGCTGCCCGCCGACGCGGAGGCGCACCTGCTGCGGATCGCCGGGGGCGACGCCCGCCGCGCGCTGACCGCGCTGGAGGCGGGGGCCGGGTCGGCCATCGCCAAGGGGGAGGGGGAGATCACCCTCCAGACGCTGGAGGAGGCCGTCGACCGGGCGGCGGTCCGCTACGACCGGGACGGCGACCAGCACTACGACGTGGCCAGCGCCCTGATCAAGTCGATCCGGGGCTCCGACGTGGACGCCGCGCTGCACTACCTGGCCCGGATGATCGAGGCCGGCGAGGACCCCCGGTTCATCGCGCGGCGGCTGATGATCTCGGCGAGCGAGGACATCGGCCTGGCGGACCCCACCGCCCTGCCGCTGGCGGTGGCGGCGGCCCAGGCGGTGGCGATGATCGGCTTCCCGGAGGCCGCGCTCACCCTCTCGCACGCCACGATCGCGCTGGCGCTGGCCCCGAAGTCGAACACCGCGACGACGGCGATCGGCGCGGCGCTGGCGGACGTACGGGCGGGTCTGGCCGGGTCGGTGCCGGCGCACCTGCGCGACGGGCACTACAAGGGCGCGGCCAAGCTGGGGCACGCGGTCGGGTACGTGTACCCGCACGACGTGCCGGGCGCCATCGCCGCGCAGCAGTACGCGCCGGACGAGATCCACGGCAAGCGGTACTACGAGCCGACGCGCTACGGGGCGGAAGCCCGCTACGCGGACGTGGTGGAGAAGGTCCGCGAGCGGCTGCGCGGAGCGGGGCAGTGAAGAGCCCCGCCGGCGTTTGAGGCGCGGGGGTCCGGGGCGGAGCCCCGGGGAACGGTGGAAGGGCGGGTAGGGGAGCGCTCCGCGCAGCGGTGGCCGTGTCGGCCCGGCCGGGTGCCGGGAGCGGCCTACGCTCCGGGCCATGGGATCTCGGGTGGCCGTCCTTGCCGTGGCGGCGGCACTGCTGGTCAGCGGATGCCACCGCGGCCCCGCCGCACCCCCGCCACCCCCCGTCCCGCTCGTCGGCAAGGGCTTCCCCCCGGACGCGGCCACGGCCAGGGCGGAGCTCAAGGGGCTGAGGGTCGAGTGGGGCCGGAACTGGGAGACGTACGAGAGGGACGCCTTCGGCCGGTACTGGTCGGATGACACCGACGCCGTCGGCGGCCGCAACGGCTGCGACACCCGGGACGACGTGCTGCGGCGGGACCTGGCCGAGCTGCGCGAGGGGGACCGCAACCCCTGCGTGGTGGTCTCCGGCGTGCTGCACGACCCGTACACCGGCAAGGAGCTCCCGTACTCCTACCGCCGGGCCTCCCAGATCGAGACCGACCACGTCGTCGCGCTCGGTGCGGCATGGCGCGCCGGCGCGTACGCGTGGACGCCCGCGCGCCGGCTGGAGTACGCCAACGACCTCGACGTGCTGCTCGCCGTGGACAAGCAGACCAACCAGGACAAGGGCAGCCGGACCGCCGACAAGTGGCGGCCGCCCCGGCAGGCGTACTGGTGCGAGTACGCGCGCCGCTACACCGGCATCAAGGCCAAGTACGCCCTCTCCGTCACCCCGCCGGAGAAGACGGCGCTGGAGGAGCTGCTCGGCACCTGCCCTCAGTGAGCGGCCGCCGCGAACAGGGAGCGCATGGCCCGGCGCAGGCCGCACACGTCCGCGACCGGCTCGGGGAAGTCGAAGCGGGCGTCGAAGGCGGCCGGGCCGGGCCCGCGGGTGAAGCGGACGCGCAGCCCGAGCCGGTCAAGGGCCAGCGGGACGGGGGTCAGCCCGGCCGCCTGCCGGGAGCCCAGCAGCCCGCACAGGGCGGCGAGCCGCTCGGGGTGGACGGAGGCCAGGTGCTGGAGGAGCTCCGCCTCGTGGGCCGTCATCGGGTCGGGTTCGGCGGCCGCCAGCTCCTCCGGGTCCACCCGCTCGGCGCCCCACAGGTCGTCCACGGAGATCTCGCCGACCTCCAGGCGCAGCAGCATCCAGGCCGGGCGCCCGGTGTAGGGGGCGTCGTCGGCGTCGAGGGACTCCGTCAGCCCGAGCAGCCCGCCCACCGGGTGGCGCTCGGCCATGAGTGCGGCGCAGGGGGCGCGGTCGTCCCCGCGGACCGGGGTCAGCCACCCGGCGAGGCGGGCGCGGCCCCGTATACGATGGGGGACGGACACCGGCGCCACGTCCGTGATCTCGATCACGGCGGGGAGGTCGTCGTCCTGGGCGTGAGCGGCGGCCCTGGCCGCCGCGGATTCACCTGGCACAAGGAGAATCACGTCCCCGTCCGGGGTGACGGTCCGAGCGGCCGGCGCCCCTGTCCCGCACTCTCCCTGGTCACGGGTCCACACCTGGTCACGAGCACCCGGCAGCGTGAGGGATACTGAGGCGTTGGACTCTACGAGGGTTCGTACGCGTTCGGCTCCGGTGAGCTGCCGAACGCCTTCCCTGGGACGCGGCTGACCTTGCTTATCGTCGTCGAAAGCGGATTCCGTTTCGTTGGAATCCGAACTGCGATGCGCACTGGGCAGGGGGATCCCATGTGGTCGAGACATTACGTCCTCCTCGATAAGGTAAGCCTCACCTAACTTACATGGAGGTAGGTTCCCCGTGAACCAGAAGCGACCCAAGGTCAAGAAGTCTCGCGCTCTCGGCATCGCCCTGACGCCGAAGGCCGTCAAGTACTTCGAGGCCCGCCCCTACCCGCCGGGCGAGCACGGCCGTGGCCGCAAGCAGAACTCGGACTACAAGGTCCGTCTGCTCGAGAAGCAGCGTCTGCGCGCCCAGTACGACATCTCCGAGCGCCAGATGGCCCGCGCGTACGACCGCGCGAAGAAGGCCGAGGGCAAGACGGGCGAGGCGCTGGTCGTCGAGCTTGAGCGTCGCCTGGACGCCCTGGTCCTGCGTGCCGGCGTCGCCCGCACCATCTACCAGGCCCGCCAGATGGTCGTCCACGGCCACATCGAGGTCAACGGTGGCAAGGTCGACAAGCCGTCGTTCCGCGTGCGTCCCGACGACGTCATCACGGTTCGCGAGCGCAGCCGCGAGAAGCACCCCTTCCAGGTCGCCCGCGAGGGTGGCTACGCCGGTGAGGGTGAGACCCCGCGTTACCTGCAGGTCAACCTGAAGGCCCTGGCCTTCCGCCTCGACCGCGACCCGAACCGCAAGGAAATCCCGGTCATCTGCGACGAGCAGCTCGTCGTCGAGTACTACGCCCGCTGATCCAGCGGCCGTAGCCACTCACAGGCTGGTCCGGCCCGCCGTCCCCTCCGGGGGGCGGCGGGCTTTGCCGTATCCGCCGGAGCCGCACCGGAATCCGGTACTGCGGCGGATCTCCGGCGCGATAGGGTCGGAGCAGACTCATCCAGCAGACTTAACCCGTCGGGTTTCCAGATTTCAGGAAGCGGTGCAACGTGTCCGGTGGAGAGGTGGCCGGGATCATCGTGGCCGTCTTCTGGGCCATCCTGGTCTCCTTCCTCGCGGTGGCGCTGGCCAGGCTCGCCCAGGTGCTCAAGGCCACCACCAAGCTCGTGGCCGAGGTCACCGAGCAGGCCGTCCCGCTGCTCGCCGACGCCTCCACGACCGTCCGCTCCGCGCGCACCCAGCTCGACCGGGTCGACGCCATCGCGAGCGACGTCCAGGAGGTCACCTCCAACGCCTCCGCGCTGTCCTCCACCGTCGCCTCCACCTTCGGCGGCCCGCTCGTCAAGGTCGCGGCCTTCGGCTACGGGGTGCGCAAGGCCATGGGCAGGAGCGACGCCGGAACCGAGCGCACCCCCCGGCGCACCGTGATCGTCGGCCGTACGGTGCCGGATCCGCGGCGCCGCAAGAAGAAGGGCTGAGACCTCCGATGTTCCGCCGAGCCTTCTGGTTCACCGCCGGCGCCGCCGCCGGCGTCTGGGCCACCACCAAGGTCAACCGCCAGCTGAAGAAGCTGACGCCGGAGAGCCTCGCGGCCCAGGCGGCCGACAAGGCCGTGGAGGCGGGCCACCGCCTCAAGGACTTCGCCCTCGACGTCAAGGCGGGGATGACGCAGCGCGAGGACGAGCTGAACGACGCCCTGGGCCTGACCCAGGACCCCGACCGGCCCGACAACGTCACCGCCCTCCCCGGGCCGCGGCGGCTGCGGGCCATCGCGAACGACACCACCACACGCCGTCCGAACCACTCGGCGGTCACGTACAACCGGAATGAGGACCACTGATGGAGTCGGCTGAAATCCGCCGCCGCTGGCTGAGCTTCTTCGAGGAGCGCGGTCACACCGTTGTCCCTTCGGCGTCGCTCATCGCGGACGACCCGACTCTGCTGCTGGTGCCCGCGGGCATGGTCCCGTTCAAGCCCTACTTCCTGGGTGAGACCAAGCCGCCCGCGCCCACGCTGACCAGCGTGCAGAAGTGCGTCCGCACGCCGGACATCGAAGAGGTCGGCAAGACCACCCGCCACGGCACGTTCTTCCAGATGTGCGGCAACTTCTCCTTCGGGGACTACTTCAAGGAAGGCGCCATCAAGTACGCCTGGGAGCTGCTGACCGGCTCCGTGGCGGACGGCGGCTACGGCCTGGAGCCCGAGAAGCTCTGGATCACGGTCTACCTCGACGACGACGAGGCCGAACAGATCTGGCGCGACGTGATCGGCGTCCCCGCCGAGCGGATCCAGCGCCTGGGCAAGAAGGACAACTTCTGGTCCATGGGCGTCCCCGGCCCCTGCGGCCCCTGCTCCGAGATCAACTACGACCGCGGCCCCGAGTTCGGCGTCGAGGGCGGCCCGGCCGTCAACGACGAGCGGTACGTGGAGATCTGGAACCTCGTCTTCATGCAGTACGAGCGCGGCGCCGGCGACGGGAAGGAGGACTTCCCGATCCTCGGCGACCTGCCGTCGAAGAACATCGACACCGGCCTCGGCCTCGAACGCCTCGCGATGATCCTGCAGGGCGTGCAGAACATGTACGAGACCGACACCCTGCGCGTGGTCATGGACAAGGCCACCGAGCTGACCGGCGTGCAGTACGGCGCCGCGCAGCACACGGACGTCTCCCTGCGCGTGGTCGCCGACCACATCCGCACCTCGACCATGCTCATCGGCGACGGGGTCACCCCCGGCAACGAGGGCCGCGGCTACGTGCTGCGCCGCATCATGCGCCGCGCCATCCGCAACATGCGCCTCATGGGCGCCACCGGCCCGGTCGTCCAGGACCTGATCAACGTGGTCGTCGAGACGATGGGGCAGCAGTACCCGGAGCTCGTCACCGACCGCAAGCGCATCGAGACCGTCGCCATCGCCGAGGAAGCCGCCTTCCTCAAGGCCATCAAGGGCGGCACGAACATCCTCGACACCGCCGTGACCGAGACCAAGGCCGGCGGCGGCACCGTCCTCTCCGGCGACAAGGCGTTCCTGCTCCACGACACCTGGGGCTTCCCGATCGACCTCACCCTGGAGATGGCCGCCGAACAGGGCCTCTCCGTGGACGAGACCGGCTTCCGCCGCCTGATGCAGGAGCAGCGCGACCGCGCCAAGGCCGACGCCAAGGCCAAGAAGACCGGCCACGCGGACATGTCCGCCTACCGGGACATCGCCGACGGCTCCGGCGCCACCGAGTTCACCGGCTACGCCACCAACCAGGGCGAGGCCACCATCGTCGGCCTCCTGGTCAACGGCGTCTCCGCGCCCGCCGCCTCCGAGGGCGACGAGGTCGAGGTCGTCCTCGACCGCACCCCCTTCTACGCCGAGGGCGGCGGCCAGCTCGCCGACCAGGGCCGCATCAAGCTCGACACCGGTGCCGTCATCGAGGTCCGCGACGTCCAGCAGCCCGTCCCGGGCGTCTCCGTCCACAAGGGCTCCGTCCAGGTCGGCGAGGTCACGGTCGGCGCCTCCGCGTACGCCGCGATCGACATCAAGCGCCGCCGGGCCATCGCCCGCGCCCACTCGGCCACCCACCTGACCCACCAGGCGCTGCGCGACGCCCTCGGCCCGACGGCCGCCCAGGCCGGCTCCGAGAACAGCCCCGGCCGCTTCCGCTTCGACTTCGGCTCCCCGAACGCCGTTCCCGGCACGGTCCTCACCGACGTCGAGCAGAAGATCAACGACGTGCTCTCCCGCGAGCTCGACGTCACCGCCGAGATCATGAGCATCGACGAGGCGAAGAAGCAGGGCGCCATCGCCGAGTTCGGCGAGAAGTACGGCGAGCGGGTCCGCGTCGTGACCATCGGCGACTTCTCCAAGGAGCTGTGCGGCGGCACGCACGTCGGCAACACCGCCCAGCTGGGCCTGGTGAAGCTGCTCGGCGAGTCCTCCATCGGCTCCGGCGTGCGCCGTGTCGAGGCCCTCGTCGGCGTGGACGCCTACAACTTCCTCGCCAAGGAGCACACGGTCGTCGCCCAGCTCCAGGAGCTGGTCAAGGGCCGTCCGGAGGAGCTGCCGGAGAAGATCGCCGCCATGCTCGGCAAGCTGAAGGACGCCGAGAAGGAGATCGAGAAGTTCCGCGCGGAGAAGGTCCTCCAGGCCGCCGCCGGCCTCGCCGCCGGCGCCCAGGACATCCGCGGCGTCGCCCTCGTCGTCGGCCAGGTGCCGGACGGCACGGGCGCCGACGACCTGCGCAAGCTGGTCCTCGACGTCCGCGGCCGCATCCCCGGCGACCGCCCGGCCGTCGTGGCGCTGTTCGCCGTGGCGAACGACCGCCCGCTGACCGTGATCGCCACCAACGAGGCGGCCCGCGAGCGCGGCCTCAAGGCCGGTGACCTGGTCCGCACCGCCGCCAAGACCCTCGGCGGCGGCGGTGGCGGCAAGCCGGACGTGGCCCAGGGCGGCGGCCAGAACCCGGCCGCCGTGCCGGAGGCCATCGCCGCGGTCGAACGCCTCGTCGTCGAGACGGCCTGACGATGAGTCTGCGCCGCGGCCGCCGTCTGGCCATCGATGTCGGAGACGCCCGGATCGGGGTCGCCTCGTGCGACCCCGACGGGGTGCTGGCCACGCCGGTGGAGACCGTCCCGGGCCGGGACGTCCCGGCCGCCCACCGGCGGCTGCGGCAGCTCGTCGCGGAGTACGAGCCCCTCGAAGTCGTCGTCGGCCTCCCCCGCTCGCTCAGCGGGCGGGAGGGGCCGGCCGCGGCCAAGGTACGTGCCTTCGCGAACGAACTGGCCAAGGGCATCAAGCCGGTGACGGTCCGCCTGGTCGACGAGCGGATGACCACGGTCACCGCGGCCCAGGGCCTGCGCGCCTCCGGGAAGAACGCGAAGAAGGGCAGGTCGGTCATCGACCAGGCCGCCGCCGTGGTCATCCTTCAGAACGCTCTTGAGACCGAACGGGTATCAGGTAATCCGCCTGGCGAGTGCGTCGAAGTGGTTGTCTGATCGCGGTACGGTAACGTTCCGCGCGATGAGACGGCATTCGAACAGCCGTCGCCCACCACTCAAGAGGCGGAACCGGGTGCCGCGGCCGATATGAGCCGGGGCTCTTCGTCTCGCGGCTCTAGGGGACCGATGACTGACTATGGCCGGGGCCACGGCTCCGAACCGTGGAACCCCCAGGACCCCCTCTACGGGGACCAGGGGTGGACCGCGCACCAGACGCAGCAGGGGCAGGTGCCCTATGGCGGTGACCCGCAGCAGCAGTACCAGCACCCCCTGGAGCCGCAGCAGCAGGACCTGACGTACCAGCAGCAGCCGCAGTACCAGCAGCAGTACTCCGAGCAGTATCCGCAGCAGCAGCCGCAGTACGCCGATCAGCAGGCGTACGCGGCGCAGCAGCACGCCCACGCCCAGGCCCTCGCGCAGCAGCAGCTCCAGCAGCAGCCGCTGTACGAGGGCCAGGGCCAGGGCCAGGGCTGGGACGGCGCCCACGAGCAGCAGTACATGGCCGCCGTGCAGACCGACCCCTACGCCGGCGCCGACCCTTACGCGCAGCAGTCCGCCGGGGCCTTCCCCGGCGAGGCCCCCGACCTCTACGCGACGCCGGACGCCTTCCCGCCGCCGCAGCCCCCGAACCTGCGCCACCTGGAGCCGGAACCGGAAGAGGAGGAGCCGGAGGAGTCCCCCCTGCCCGCGGGCGGCGGCGCGGACGACGACGAGCCCGTGGCCGGCGGCCGCCGGGCGGGCCGCGGCAAGGGCGGCAAGGCGGGCAAGAAGAAGCAGAAGAAGCGCAGCGGCACGGCCTGCCTGGTCGCCGCCGTGGTGATCCTCGGCGTCGTCGGCGGTGGCGGCTACTACGGCTACGGCTACCTGAAGGACCGGTTCGGCGCCACCGAGGACTTCGCGGGCGAGGGCACGGACGAGATCGTCGACGTCGAGATCCCCAAGAACGCGGGCCTCGGCCAGATGGGCCGCATCCTGAAGGAGGCCGGCGTGGTCGCCAGCGCCCAGTCCTTCGTGGACGCGGCGAACGCCAACCCCAAGGGCAAGTCGATCCAGCCGGGCGTCTACCCGATGAAGAAGAAGATGTCGGGTACGGCCGCCGTCGCCCTGATGATCGACCCGAGCAAGCTCGCGGTCGTCACCATCCCCGAGGGCGCGCGCAACGCCGACGTCTACAAGATGATCGACAAGAAGCTCGGCAAACCGGACGGCACCACCCGCGAGATCGCCTCGCGCGAGTCCAAGAACCTCGGCCTGCCGGCCTGGGCGGCCAACAACCCGAAGATCATGGACCCGCTCGAAGGCTTCCTGTACCCGATGCGGTACGACCTCAAGAAGGACAGCACGCCCGAGTCCCTGCTCAAGCAGATGGTCAAGAACGCCTCCGACAAGTACGCGGAGCTGGGCGTCGAGGCCAAGGCCAAGGAGCTCAACCTGGAGAACCCGCTCCAGGTGATCACCGTCGCGAGCCTCGTCAACGCCGAGGGCAAGAACCACGACGACTTCCGCAAGATGGCCGAGGTGGTCTACAACCGCCTCAAGAAGACCAACGACGTCACGAACCAGAAGCTCCAGTTCGACTCGACGTACAACTACGTCAAGGGCCAGAGCGAGATCAACTTCAACCTGAAGGAAGCCCAGGCCTTCGACCACCCGTACAACACGCACTTCGTCAAGGGCCTCCCGCCCGGTCCGATCGACAATCCCGGTCTGGACGCGCTGACCGCTACGCTCAACCCCGATCACGGCGGCTGGATGTTCTTCGTGTCGGTCGACGGCAACAAGACGACCTTCACGAAGACCTACGACGAGCACCTGAAGCTCGTCGCGGAGTTCCAGGAGCGTCAGGCGCAGAAGAAGAACGGCGGGTAGCAGGACATGTCACGGACACGGGCCGCGGTGCTGGGTTCTCCCATCGAGCACTCCCTCTCACCGGTACTGCACCGGGCGGCCTACCGGGAACTCGGCCTCGTCGACTGGTCCTACGACCGGTTCGAGATCGACGAGGCCGCGCTCCCGGGGTTCGTGGCGGACCTGGGCCCCGAGTGGGCCGGCTGCTCCCTGACGATGCCGCTCAAGCGGGCGGTCATCCCGCTGCTGGACGAGATCAGCGACACCGCCGCCTCGGTGGAGGCGGTCAACACCCTCGTCCTCACCGAGGACGGCCGCCGCGTCGGCGACAACACCGACATCCCCGGCATAGTCGCGGCCCTGCGCGAGCGGGGGGTCGACGAGGTGCCCGCCGCCGCCGTCCTCGGGGCGGGGGCCACCGCCTCCTCGGCGCTCGCGGCCCTCGCCCGGATCTGCACCGGCGAGATCACCGCGTACGTCCGCTCGTCGGCCCGGGCCGACGAGATGCGCCGCTGGGGCGAGCGGCTCGGCGTGGACGTCCGCACCGCCGACTGGTCCCGGGCCGCCGAGGCCCTCCACGCCCCGCTGGTGATCGCCACCACCCCGGCGGGCGCCACCGACGCACTCGCCGCCGCCGTACCCGCGGCCCCGGGCGCACTCTTCGACGTCCTGTACGAACCCTGGCCCACCGCCCTCGCGGCCGCCTGGTCCGGCCGCGGCGGCACCCTGCTCGGCGGGCTCGACCTCCTCGTGCACCAGGCCGTGCTCCAGGTCGAACAGATGACCGGCGCCGCCGCCGGGCCCCTGGCGGCCATGCGGGCCGCGGGAGAACGGGCCCTCGCCGCCCGATAGGCTTCCCACCTGCTGTTCTTCGGGGTGAGGGGGGCGTATGGACGCCATCGGGGCCGGCCAGGTACTGGCGTCGAAATGGGACGCCGCGTACGGCGTCTTCATGTTCGTGAAGGTGATGGCCGGCAGTCTGCCCTCCTGGATGAAGTGGGTCATCGGCTCGCTGCTGGCCGTCGTGGCCGTCTACGAGGGCTACCAGTGGTGGCGCCGCCGTGAGACGGCCGTCCGATAGCTGGACCGGATCACGGAGGAACCCCCGGGACGTGGGAGGATTCGGGTACCGGCGGTTGCGGTCCGCGCACCGGACTCGCCGTGGCAGTGCCAGGCGCGAGCATGAGGAGCATCGTTGAGCAGGTTGCGTTGGCTGACCGCAGGAGAGTCGCACGGACCGGCCCTGGTCGCGACGCTGGAGGGCCTTCCCGCCGGCGTCCCGGTCACCACCGAGCTGGTGGCCGACCACCTGGCCCGGCGCCGGCTCGGCTATGGACGCGGTGCCCGGATGAAGTTCGAGCAGGACGAGATCACCTTCCTCGGCGGCGTCCGCCACGGGCTCTCCCAGGGCTCCCCGATCGCCGTCATGGTCGGCAACACCGAGTGGCCCAAGTGGGAGACGGTCATGTCGGCCGACCCCGTGGACCCCTCGCTGCTCAAGGAGACCGGCCGCAACGCGCCGCTGACCCGTCCCCGCCCCGGCCACGCCGACCTCGCGGGCATGCAGAAGTACGGCTTCGACGAGGCCCGGCCGATCCTGGAGCGCGCCAGCGCCCGTGAGACCGCCGCCCGCGTCGCCCTCGGCGCCGTCGCCCGCTCCTTCATCAAGGAGGTCGCGGGCATCGAGATCGTCTCGCACGTGGTGGAACTGGCCGCGGCCAAGGCCCCCTACGGCGTCTACCCGACCCCCGCCGACGTCGAGAAGCTCGACGCCGACCCGGTGCGCTGCCTCGACGCCGACGCGTCGAAGGCGATGGTCGCGGAGATCGACCAGGCCCACAAGGACGGCGACACCCTCGGCGGCGTCGTCGAGGTCCTCGCCTACGGCGTGCCCGTCGGCCTCGGCTCCCACGTCCACTGGGACCGCCGCCTCGACGCCCGCCTCGCCGCGGCGCTCATGGGCATCCAGGCCATCAAGGGCGTCGAGGTCGGCGACGGCTTCGAGCTGGCCCGCGTGCCCGGCTCCAAGGCGCACGACGAGATCGTCTCCACCCCCGAGGGCCTCAAGCGCACCTCCGGCCGCTCCGGCGGCACCGAGGGCGGTCTGACCACCGGTGAGCTGCTGCGCGTCCGCGCCGCGATGAAGCCCATCGCGACCGTGCCGCGCGCCCTCGCCACCGTCGACGTGGCCACCGGCGAGGCGACGGTGGCGCACCACCAGCGCTCCGACGTCTGTGCCGTGCCCGCCGCGGGCATCGTCGCCGAGGCCATGGTCGCGCTCGTGCTGGCCGACGCGGTCGTCGAGAAGTTCGGCGGCGACTCCGTCCCCGAGACCCGGCGCAACGTGCGCTCCTACCTCGACAACCTGCACATCCGGTGACGGGCGGACCGCTCGTCGTCCTCGTCGGCCCCATGGGGTCCGGCAAGTCCACGGTGGGGGCGCTGCTCGCCGAGCGGCTCGGCGTCCCCTACCGGGACACGGACGCGGACATCGTCGCGGCCCAGGGCCGTGAGATCTCCGACATCTTCGTCGACGAGGGCGAGCCGCACTTCCGCGAGCTGGAGCGGCAGGCGGTCGCCACCGCCGTCGCCGAGCACGCGGGGGTCCTCGCCCTCGGCGGCGGCGCCGTCCTCGACCAGGGCACCCGCGCCCTGCTGGCCGGCCTGCCCGTGGCCTACCTGTCGATGGACGTCGAGGAGGCCGTGCGCCGCGTCGGCCTCGGCGCGGCCCGCCCGCTGCTGGCCGTCAACCCGCGCCGGCAGTGGCGCGAGCTGATGGAGGCCCGGCGCCACCTGTACACCGAAGTCGCGCGCGTCGTGGTGGCCACCGACGAACGCACCCCCGAAGAGGTCGCCCAGGCGATCCTCGACGCTCTGGAGTTGAAGGACGTATGACAGACCAGGTGACGCGCATCCAGGTCGGCGCCAGCGCCGGACACGACGCGTACGACGTGCTGGTCGGCCGGCAGCTGCTCGGCGAGCTGGGCGGCCTCATCGGAACCAAGGCCCAGCGGGTCGCGGTGATCCACCCCGAGGCCCTCGCGGAGACCGGCGAGGCGCTCCGCGCGGACCTGGCCGACCAGGGCTACGAGGCCGTCGCCATCCAGGTGCCCAACGCGGAGGAGGCCAAGACCGTCGAGGTGGCGGCATACTGCTGGAAGGCGCTGGGCCAGTCGAACTTCACCCGCACCGACGTGATCGTCGGCGTGGGCGGCGGCGCCACCACCGACCTGGCGGGCTTCGTCGCGGCCTCCTGGCTGCGCGGGGTGCGCTGGATCGCCGTCCCGACCACCGTCCTGGCTATGGTGGACGCGGCCGTCGGCGGCAAGACCGGCATCAACACCGCCGAGGGCAAGAACCTCGTCGGCGCCTTCCACCCGCCGGCCGGGGTGCTGTGCGACCTCGCCGCGCTGGACTCGCTGCCCGTGAACGACTACGTCAGCGGCCTCGCCGAGATCATCAAGGCCGGCTTCATCTCCGACCCGGTGATCCTCGACCTGATCGAGGAGGACCCGCAGGCCGCGCGCACGCCCGAGGGCCCGCACACGGCCGAGCTGATCGTCCGCTCCATCCAGGTCAAGGCCGACGTGGTCTCCAGCGACCTGAAGGAGTCGGGCCTGCGCGAGGTCCTCAACTACGGGCACACCCTCGCGCACGCCATCGAGAAGAACGAGCGCTACAAGTGGCGCCACGGCGCGGCCGTCTCCGTCGGCATGGTCTTCGCCGCCGAACTCGGCCGCCTGGCCGGGCGCCTGGACGACGCCACGGCCGACCGGCACAAGGCCGTGCTGGCCTCCGTCGGCCTGCCGCTCACCTACCGCGGCGACCAGTGGCCCAAGCTGCTCCAGACCATGCAGGTCGACAAGAAGTCCCGCGGCAACCTGCTGCGCTTCATCGTCCTCGACGGACTGGGCAAGCCGACCGTCCTGGAGGGCCCCGACCCGGCCCACCTGATCGCCGCGTACGGCGAGGTCTCGGCGTGAGCCGCCCCGTCCTGGTGCTGAACGGCCCGAACCTGGGCCGGCTCGGCTCCCGCGAGCCCGACGTCTACGGGGCCACCTCGTACGCCGGTCTGGTCGAGAGCTGCCGCACCCTGGGCGCCGAGCTCGGCTTCGACGTCGAGGTCCGCGAGACCAACGACGAGGGCGAACTCGTGCGCTGGCTGCACGAGGCGGCGGACGGCAGGATCCCGGTCGTCATCAACCCGGGCGCCTTCACGCACTACTCGTACGCCATGCGGGACGCGGCCGCGCAGCGCACCGCCCCGCTGATCGAGGTGCACATCTCCAACCCGTACGCCCGGGAGGAGTTCCGGCACACCTCGGTCATCGCGGCCGTGGCCACCGGCACCGTCGCGGGCTTCGGCCTGGGCTCCTACCGGCTGGCGCTGCGCGCGCTGGCCGAAGAGGTCACGGCCTGAGATAACGTTCTCGCATCAGTCGCCTGAACGAGACGGAGTGGCGAGGATGCAGCACGGAGTGGGGGGCTGGGGTCCGCCGGGACAGCACCCGGCGTCGCCCCCGCCACCGCCGATACCCCCCGCGCAGGGCTGGCCGGCGCCCGCGGTGCCCGAGGCGACGGGGCACATCCCGCTGCCCCCGGCCGTGCCCGCCCCGCCCGCTCCCCCCGCCGGGGGGACGGGCGGCGCCGTGCTCGCGGTGCTGCTCATCGGCCCGGCGGGGGCCGGCAAGACCACCGTGGCCCGGCACTGGGCGCAGACCCGCCCGGTGCCGACCGCCCACGTCAGCCTGGACGACGTCCGCGAATGGGTCCGCTCGGGCTTCGCCGACCCGCAGGCCGGCTGGAACGACCACTCCGAGGCCCAGTACCGCCTGGCCCGCCGCACCTGCGGCTTCGCCGCCCGCAACTTCCTGGCCAACGGGATCTCCTGCATCCTCGACGACGCCGTCTTCCCCGACCGGCCCGTGGTGGGCCTCGGCGGCTGGAAGCGGCACGTGGGCCCGGCCCTCCTCCCGGTGGTGCTGCTCCCCGGCCTGGAGATCGTGCTGGAGCGCAACGCCGCCCGGTCCGGGAACCGTCGGCTGTCCGACGAGGAAGTCGCCCGCATCCACGGCCGGATGGCCGGCTGGTACGGCTCCGGGCTGCCGATCATCGACAACTCCCACCTCGACGTGGAGGCCACCGCGCGCGCCCTGGACGAGGCGCTCGCCCGGGCCCTGGCGAGCCCGCCCCGCTGGTAGCGGCGCGGGGGAGGACCGGCGCCGGGCCGGGAGCGGGCCGGGGACGGCCCGTCCGGACGCGCTCGCCGGGCCGGATGCGCGGGTCGCTCGTAGGCTCGAAGACATGTCAGACGTGTACGCGGCCCGCAGGGGCCTGCTCCGCGAGCGCTGCGCCGCCGCGGGCAACTCCGCTGCCCTGATCACGCGTCCGGCGAACGTCCGCTACCTCGCCGGGGCGTCCCCGCTGGGCGCCGTCCTGCTGGTCGGGCCCGCCGACGACGAGCTGTTCTGCGCGGCCCCGCCCACCGGCGAGGCCGACGAGGGGCGGCTGGACGAGGGGCTGACGCTCAGCCTGCTGGGCGGGCCCGGGGCGGATCCGGCGGTGGCCGCGGCCGACCGCGCCGCCGCCGTGCGGGCGGACTCCCTCGCCGTCGAGGAACACCACCTCACGGTCGCCCGGCACCGCGCGGTGAGCTCCGTCGCCCCCCGGCTGCGGCTGGCCGCCCTGGGGGCCGCCGTGGAGCAGCAGCGGCTGGTCAAGGACGAGGAGGAGATCGCCTGCCTGCGGATCGCCGCCGAGATCGCCGACCAGGCCCTCGGCGAGCTGCTGGAGTCGATCCTGGTCGGGCGGACCGAACGCCATCTGGCGCTGGAGCTGGAGCGCCGGCTCGTCGACCACGGCGCGGACGGCCCCGCCTTCCCGACCTCCGTCGGCACGGGCCCGCACTCCGGCCGCTCCCGGCACCGGCCCTCGGACCGGCGGGTGGAGGAGGGCGACTTCCTCTCCGTCTGCCTCGGCGCCAACTACCGGGGCTACCGCTGCGAGATCGGCCGCACCTTCGTGATCGGCACCACTCCGGCCGACTGGCAGATCGAGCTGTACGACCTCGTGTTCGCCGCCCAGCGGGCCGGCCGGGAGGCGCTGCTGCCCGGTGCCGCGTACCGGGACGTGGACCACGCGGCACGGTCCGTACTGGACTCGGCGGGGCACGGTGAGGCGCTCGCCGGGTGCATGGGACACGGGGTCGGCCTCGAAATCGACGAGGACCCGCAGCTTGCACCTACGGCAATGGGTAAACTGGACGCTTGCGTGCCGGTCACCGTCGAACCGGGGGTTCACCTCCCCGGCCGGGGAGGTGTCCGGATCGATGACACGCTCGTCGTGCGCCCCGAGGCGGACGGCGGTCCCGAGCTACTCACCATTACGACCAAGGAGCTGCTCGCACTGTAGTCCGCTGAGCCGGGCCGTGTGCGCCTCCCTGGTCTTCCAGTGCAGGAGATTCCGCAACCGTGGCTTCCACGAACGACCTCAAGAACGGCATGGTGCTCAAGCTCGACGGTGACCAGCTCTGGTCCGTCGTCGAGTTCCAGCACGTCAAGCCCGGCAAGGGCCCGGCCTTCGTGCGCACCAAGCTCAAGCACGTGCTCTCCGGCAAGGTCGTCGACAAGACCTTCAACGCCGGCACGAAGGTCGACACCGCCACGATCGACCGCCGTGACATGCAGTTCTCGTACATGGACGGCGACTACTTCGTCTTCATGGACATGAGCACCTACGACCAGCTGATGGTCGACCGCAAGGCCGTCGGCGACGCCGCCAACTTCCTCATCGAGGGCTTCACCGCCTCCGTGGCCCAGCACGAGGGCGAGGTGCTCTACGTCGAGCTCCCGGCCGCCGTCGAGCTCACCATCGAGCACACCGACCCGGGCGTCCAGGGCGACCGCTCCACCGGCGGCACCAAGCCCGCCCGCCTGGAGACCGGCCACGAGATCCAGGTCCCGCTCTTCGTCACCACCGGCGAGAAGATCAAGGTCGACACCCGCACCAGCGCCTACCTCGGCCGGGTGAACAGCTAACCGTGGCTGCCCGGAGCAACGCGCGCAAGCGCGCCTTCCAGATCCTCTTCGAGGCCGACCAGCGCGACGTTCCCGTGCGCGAGGTCCTCGCGGACTGGATCCGCCACGCGAACGCGGACGTCCGGCAGCCGCCGGTCAACGCCTTCACGATGGACCTCGTCGAGGGGTACGCCGAGAAGGTGAACCGCATCGACGACCTGATCGTCACCTACGCCGTGGACTGGGAGCTCGACCGCATGCCGGTCGCCGACCGGAACATCCTGCGGCTGGGCGCCTACGAGCTGATCTGGGTCGACGAGACCCCGGACGCCGTGGCGATCGACGAGGCGGTGCAGCTGGCGAAGGAGTTCTCCACGGACGACTCCCCGGCCTTCGTCAACGGCCTGCTGGCCCGCTTCAAGGACCTGAAGCCCAGCCTGCGCCGCGGCGAGGGCTGACGCGCGCACCGCGCACACACGGAAGATGACGGGCTGGCCGGCGTGGTTCGGGGCGGGCCAGCGACACCGCCC
>NZ_JBFBGN010000134.1:0-17683 GCF_040684675.1 Streptomyces sp. NPDC089915
CGCGAGCAGGGCCCCGTACGAGCCCTTGGCGGGGATGAGCAGCAGGACGGGCACGTCTCGTCCGGCCCGCCGGCGGCCAGCGCCGCCAGGGCGGCGTCCGTCCACAGCCGGCCGGTCGCCGGATCGTGCTCGGCGGCGGCCCGCCGGGCCAGCTCCCGCGCGCCGTACCGCCCGCCCGCGAGTGCCAGCCGGGCGCCGAAGCGGCGCGTCGGCAGGTCGGCGCTGCCCGCCAGGCGCTCCAGCACGCCCTCGCGCTGCCCGGCGGTCAGCGAGTTCCAGCTCCAGGTCGTCGAGGGCAGCCCGGGGCGCCACCACGCGGCGAGGGAGGAGTACCGGCCGGCGAGGGCGGCCTCCAGCTGTTCCACCGCCCAGCGGCCGTGCTCGCGCCCGCCCAGCCGCAGGGCGAGCGGGGTGAGCGCGGCCAGTACGAGGGCGGGGTCGTCGGCCACCGGCCGGTTCAGCGCCCGGCGGGCCCGGTCCCGGGTGCGGACGGGGTGGTGGGCCAGCACCCGGCCCAGCACCCTGCGGGCGCGCTCGCGCACCTGCGGGGCCCAGTCGGCGCACCGGATCAGGACGAGCTGGGCCGGCGGGTTGCGCCACGCGGCCAGCGCGGCCGCGCGGATCCGCCCGTCGGGGTGGCACAGCCGCGCCTCCAGCCGGTCGGAGGACACCCCGGTGAACCGCTGGAGGCGGCGCACCTCCCGGTCGAAGGCGATCCAGGCCTCCGGCCCGTTCCCGACGAGCAGGCCGGCCACCGGGCCGGTGTGCCCCTCCATCAGCCTCCGGGCCGCGTTCCGCCCCCAGGACGTGTCCTCGGCCGCGCTCCACATATGCCCTCCCCGGCTGGATCCGCCCCCGATGGTAGGCGGCGGCCCACGGGTCCGCCCGCGATATACGGCCTGGTCAGCACCGTGGGAGAGGGACTCGATTGACGAAACATGCAGAGCAATGCATAGTTATGCCTATTCTTGCCGTGGGCCGCAGCGCGTCGCGAACCCGCCTGAATCGTTTGACGCTGTACCCGGACGGCCTCCCCGCAACCTCCGCGGCGGGGAGGCCGGCCACTTCCACCCTCATGAGGAGCAGTAGCTGTGAGCAGCAACAACGGTGACGTCCGGCTCTGGGGCGGCCGGTTCGCCGACGGCCCTTCGGAGGCCCTCGCGAAGCTGTCCGCGTCGGTCCACTTCGACTGGCGGCTGGCGCCCTACGACATCGCCGGCTCGCGCGCCCACGCCCGCGTGCTCGCCAAGGCGGGCCTGCTCACGGCCGAGGAGCTCGGCCGCATGATCGAGGGCCTCGACCGGCTGGAGGCCGACGTGGCCGACGGCTCCTTCGCCGGGACCGTCGCCGACGAGGACGTGCACACCGCCCTGGAGCGGGGCCTGCTGGAGCGGCTCGGCGCCGACCTCGGCGGCAAGCTCCGGGCCGGGCGCTCGCGCAACGACCAGGTGGCCACCCTCTTCCGGATGTACCTGCGCGACCACGCGCGGATCGTCGGCGGTCTGATCGCCGACCTCCAGGACGCCCTGGTCGGTCTGGCCGAGACGCACCCCGACGTGGCGATGCCGGGCCGCACGCACCTCCAGCACGCGCAGCCCGTCCTCTTCGCCCACCACGTGCTGGCGCACGTGCAGTCCCTGTCCCGGGACGCCGAGCGGCTGCGGCAGTGGGACACCCGCACCGCCGTCTCCCCGTACGGTTCGGGCGCCCTGGCCGGCTCCTCGCTCGGCCTGGACCCGGAGGCGGTCGCCGCCGACCTGGGCTTCGAGCGCGGTTCGGTGGGCAACTCGATCGACGGCACGGCCTCGCGCGACTTCGTCGCCGAGTTCGCCTTCGTCACCGCGATGATCGGGATCAACCTGTCCCGGATCGCCGAGGAGATCATCCTGTGGAACACGAAGGAGTTCTCCTTCGTCACCCTCCACGACGCCTTTTCCACCGGCTCCTCGATCATGCCGCAGAAGAAGAACCCGGACATCGCGGAGCTGGCGCGCGGCAAGTCGGGCCGCCTCATCGGCAACCTGACCGGCCTGCTGGCCACGCTCAAGGCGCTGCCGCTGGCCTACAACCGCGACCTCCAGGAGGACAAGGAGCCCGTCTTCGACTCCTGCGACACCCTTGAGGTCCTGCTGCCGGCCTTCACCGGGATGATGGCCACCCTCACGGTCAACCGCGAGCGGATGGAGGAGCTGGCCCCGGCGGGCTTCTCCCTGGCGACCGACATCGCGGAGTGGCTGGTCAAGCAGGGCGTGCCCTTCCGGGTGGCGCACGAGGTGGCCGGCGAGTGCGTCAAGGTCTGCGAGGCCGAGGGCATCGAGCTCGACGAGCTCACGGACGCCCAGTTCGCGAAGATCTCGGAGCACCTGACCCCCGAGGTCCGCACGGTCCTCAACGTCCCCGGCGCCCTGGCCTCCCGCGACGGGCGCGGCGGCACCGCCCCGTCGGCGGTGGCGGTCCAGCTCACCGAGCTGAAGGCGGACCTGGTCATCCAGCACGCCTGGGCGGCCCACAAGCAGTAGCCGAAACGCCCGGAGGGGCGGTACGGGCCCGTGCGGGCCCGTACCGCCCCTCCGGCGTGTCCGGGGGTCAGCAGATGGCGGTGATCGAGTACGGCCGGTCGCTGTCCACGACGGCGTTGCCGGTGCCGGACGGGGTCGCGGTGCGGACGAACAGGGTGGTCGGGTTCAGCAGGCCGACCAGGATGGAGGCGCTGCCCGGGCCCGGATCGTCGCCGCCGTTGGTGTTGACGGTGCCGAGCAGGGCGCAGCCGACGAGGCTGGAGGTGGTCGTGATGTTGTAGCGGCCGGTACCGAACCTGGTGACGCCGCGCACGCCCTGGCCGCCCAGCAGGACGCCGCCCGCGCTGATCTTGGCCCAGGAGGTGGTGGTCGCCGCGGCCTGCCGGGTGTGGGCCGGTTCCGCCGACGCGGAGGACACGGCGAACGCGCCGCCGACCGTGAGTGCCATCGCTGCGGCCCCGAGGGCCAGCTTCCTCGTTCCGTTCATGGGGAGGACTCTCCCGTTTCCCCGGACGGCCGCATAAGCCCCGGTCACGCGGGTTCACCCGAAAAGATCAAGCGGTGTGTTCATCGGCCCAGTCCGCCAGGGCGTCGAAGTCCGGCCGGGTCAGGCCGATCCGTTCGTCCACGTACATCAGCAGCGCGTGCGCCGGGTGGCGCTGGGCGACGTACTCGTGGTCCATGGCCGTGATGTCGTCGTCGATCCAGGCGAAGGGCCGCCCGCCCGCGTACTCCAGGACGTACTGGGTCTTCCAGAAGGTGCCGCGCGGTGCCCGGCCGTGCATCACCGGCCAGTCGATGAACGGCAGCCGGGGCAGGCCCAGGTGCGGGCCTATCCAGTCGTTGGCCTCGTCCTTCCAGGTGGTGGCCCAGACGAGCTCGTAGGCGTCCGCCAGCGCCAGCAGCTCGGCCCCGTGGCCGGGGTTGAGCCAGACCCGCAGGGGCTTGCCCTCGGTGAAGCCCGTGGGGCGCATCCGGTGGGTGGTGTAGCCCTCGGGGCGGCGCTGGGGCTGGGCCGCGTACGGGTTCAGGGGTCCGTCGACGTCGATCAGCAGCAGTGGCTTCATGCGCACAGGTTTCCTCTCCGGCTGCCCTTCCGGCAGCTTGTTTTTCCTTGGAATGAGACATTGGCGTCTCATTTGAGGTATGGTTGTCTCATGGCCATGGATCGTGACCAGGTGCTCCGCGACGCGGCGGCCCTGCTCTCCCGCAAATCGACCGCGACGATGGACGAGGTGGCCCGTGCCGCGGGAATCGGCCGGGCGACCCTCCACCGGCACTTCGCCGGGCGCGACGCCCTCGTGAGGGCCCTGGAGGAACTCGGCATCCGCTGCTTCGAGGTCGCCTTCGACCGGGCCCGCCTCGACGAGGGCACCGCCGTGGAGGCGCTGCGCCGCCTCGTCGCCGAGACCGAGCCCGACGCCCAGCTGCTGGCCTTCCTCGTCACCGAGAACCAGCTCTTCGAGGGCGACCAGGTCAACGAGGGCTGGGCCCGCCTCGACGCCCGCGTCAGCGCGCTCTTCCGGCGCGGCCAGCAGGAGGGCGACATCCGGATCGACCTGAGCGCCGCCTGGCTCACCGAGGCCCTCTACGGGCTCGTCGGATCCTGCGCCTGGGCCGTCATGGACGGCCGGGTCGCGGCCAAGGACTTTCAATTCATGATCACCGAGTTGCTGCTCGGTGGCGTACGACGGAGTGTGGAGTGATGACCAGAACCGAACAGCTGAACCGGCCGGCGGGGGCGGAGGGGAGGAGCCGCGGACGCTGGCTGGCCCTGTCCGTGCTCGTCCTGGCCGTACTGCTGGTCGCGGTCGACGCCACCGTCCTCGGCCTCGCCACCCCCTCCCTCAGCGAGGACCTCAAGCCGTCCGGCACCCAGCTGCTGTGGATCGGCGACATCTACTCCTTCGTCATCGCCGGTCTGCTCGTCTCCATGGGCTCCCTCGGCGACCGCATCGGCCGCAAGAAGCTGCTGCTGGTCGGCGCCACCGCCTTCGGTGCCGTCTCCGTCCTGAACGCCTACGCCACCAGCCCCGAGATGATGATCGTGGCCCGGGCGCTGCTCGGCGTCGCCGGCGCCACCCTGATGCCGTCCACCCTCGCGCTGATCCGCAACATCTTCCACGACCCCAAGGAGCGCAGCCTCGCCATCGGCATCTGGGGCGCCACCGCCTCCGCCGGCGCGGCCGTCGGACCGGTGGTCGGCGGAGCCCTGCTCCAGCACTTCTGGTGGGGCTCGGTCTTCCTGATCAACCTGCCCGTGATGGCCGTCCTGGTCGTCGTCGGCGTCAAGCTGCTCCCCGAGTCCAAGAACCCGGTCGCCGGCCCCTGGGACCTGTTCAGCGTCGGGCTCTCCCTCGTCGGCGTCATCGGCGTGGTCTACGCCGTCAAGGAAGTCGCCACCCACGGTGTGACCTGGGGCGTCATCGTCGCCGCCGGCATCGGCGCCGGCTGCCTGTACGCCTTCGTGCGCCGCCAGTTCACCCTGCCCTCGCCGCTGCTCGACATGCGGCTCTTCAAGCACCGGGGCTTCTCCGGCGCCGTCCTCGCCGACCTGCTGACCGTCTTCGGCCTCTCCGGCCTGGTCTTCTTCCTCTCCCAGTTCCTCCAGCTGGTCCAGGGCCGCGACCCCCTGGAGGCGGGCCTGGCCGAACTGCCCGCCGCCGTCGGCGCGGTCGTCACCGGCCTGGTCGCCGGCCGGTACGCCCGCCGGTACTCGGTCCGGGTCATCGTGGCCGGCGGACTCGCCGCCATCGGCCTGGCCCTGGCCGCGCTCACCCTGATCCACCAGAACAGCGGCTACCCGCTGCTCGGCGCCTCCCTGCTCGTCGTCGGCCTCGGCGCCGGCTTCTCCTTCACCGTCACCGCCGACGTGATCCTCTCCAGCGTCCCCAAGGAGCAGGCCGGCTCCGCCTCGGCCGTCTCCGAGACCGCCTACGAACTGGGCGCCGCCCTCGGCATCGCCCTGCTGGGCTCCATCGTCACCGGCGTCTACCAGAGCTTCACCGCCCCGTCCTCGGTGCCGGCGACGGTGGCCGACGCGGCCCACGAGTCCCTCGGCGGAGCCGTGGAGGCCGCCAAGACCCTGGACCCGCAGACCGCCCACACCATGGTCAGCGCGGCCCAGGAGGCCTTCGTGGACGGGCTGCGGCTCGCCTCCGGCGTCGGCGCGGCCGTCCTGCTCGCCACCGCCGTGGCCGCGTGGTTCCTGCTGAAGGGGCAGGAGCTCCAGGACGGCGTCGAACACTGACGCACCGCCAGGACGAGGTGTCCCGTACGGAGTTGACAGTCCGACTCGGTGCGGGACACCATCCCGGCGATGGAGATCACCGAGCTGACCCCCGCCGAACGCCGGATCCGGGACGCCTTCCCGCACGGCGAGGGCGTCGACTTCCGCGAGGGCCCCGACGAGGACGCCTCCGAAGGGCACGGCTGGGGGCCCGAGCGGACCGTACGCGCCGACGTGCTCGCCGCCCTGCTGCTCGCCGCCCCCACCCCGACGGGACGGGTGGCCGAGCTCAACGTCAAGGGCGCCCGGATCACCGGCAAGCTCAACCTCAAGTACGCCGACGTCGAGCACGCGATCCGGCTGCGCGGCTGCTGGTTCGAACGCAAGCCCCAGCTGTACGGGGCCCGGCTGCGCGCCGTCGCCCTCACGAACTCGGCGCTGCCCGGACTCACCGCCTCCACCGTCAGCGTCGACCTCGCCCTCCGGCTGGCCGGCTGCCGCTTCACCGGGCCCGTCCGGCTCGCCGGGGCCCGCGTCGCCGGCGGCCTCTTCCTCCAGGACGCGGTGATCCGCCCCGCCGTCCCCGCGGCCGGGGCGGAGGCCGACGCCGACGCCGAGGAACACGACGAACCCCCGCTCCAGCTCAACCACGCCGAGATAGGCACCGACCTCGTCGCCGACGGGATCACCGTCCACGGCCAGCTCCGCCTCAACGGCGCCACCGTCGCCGGACAGATCAGCCTCGACCGGGCCAGGCTCCTCGCCCCCGGCGGGATCGCCCTGCACGCCGAGACCGTCTCCGTCGGCACCGACCTGCGCGGCCACCGGCTGGAGGCCGAGGGAATGGTCAACCTCACCGGCGCCCGCGTCCCCGGCCAGCTCATGCTCACCCGCGCCCGGCTCGCCAACCCCGGCGGGGTGGCCCTGCGCGCCAGCAGCTGCGCCATAGGGGAGCTGTGGCTGCGCAAGTGCCCGCCCGTCGACGGCATCGTCAACCTGCGCCGCAGCCAGCTGGACATGCTCTACGCCGAACCGGACACCTGGCCGGCCGTGGTCCGCACCGAGGGGCTCGGCTACCGGGTGCTGCACCCGCTGCTCCCGGCGGAACAGCGCCTCCCGCTGCTGGAGCGCGAGGAGTCCGGCTACCTCCCGTACGGCTACGAACAGCTCGCCGCCGCGTACCGCACCGTCGGCGACGAGGCGGCCGCCCGCAGCGTCCAGCTCGCCAAGCTGCGCCGCCACCGCCGCACCCGGCCGCGCCACATGCGCCTGTGGGGGCTCCTGCAGGACGCCACCGTCGGCTACGGGTTCCGGCCGCTGCGCGCGGCGGCCTGGCTCCTGCTGCTGGTCCTGACGGGCTCGGTCGCGTACGGGCTGCACCACCCGAGGCCGCTGAAGCCGGGGGAGGCCCCCGACTTCAACCCGGTCTTCTACACCATCGACCTGCTGCTGCCGATCATCGGCTTCGGCCAGGAGGAGGCCTTCGCGCCGGGCGGCTGGTACCAGTGGCTGTCGTACCTGCTGATCGTGACCGGCTGGATCCTCGCCACCACGACGGCGGCGGGCGTCAGCCGGTCACTCCAGCGGCAGTGAGCGCTACGCGGCTTCCTTGGCCTTGGTCGCGTACATGTCCACGTACTCCTGGCCCGACAGGCGCATGACCTCGGCCATCACCGAGTCGGTGACCGCGCGCAGCACGTAGCGGTCGCGGTCCATGCCCTCGTAGCGGGAGAACTCCATCGGCTCGCCGAAGCGGATCGTGACCCGGCCCGGGCGGGGCATGCCCTTGCCGCCGGGCTGGAGCTTGTCCGTGCCGATCATCGCGAACGGGACCACGGGGGCGCCCGTCATCAGGGTGAGGCGGGCGATGCCGGTGCGGCCGCGGTAGAGGCGGCCGTCGGGGGAGCGGGTGCCCTCGGGGTAGATCCCGAAGATCTTGCCCTCCTCCAGGATGCGGCGGCCCGTCATCAGGGCGGCGACCCCGCCGTTCGCGCCGTCGCGGTCCACCGGGATCATGCCGGCGCCGGTGAAGAACCACGCCATGAGCCGGCCCTTGACGCCCTTGCCCGTGACGTACTCGTCCTTGCCGATGAAGTGGACCGTGCGGTCGCACACCAGCGGAAGGATCATCGAGTCGATGAAGGTCAGGTGATTGCCCGCCAGGATCACCGGGCCGGTGCCCGGAATGTTCTCCAGCCCCTCCACCCTGGTGCGGAACATCAAGCGCATGGCCGATCCGACAGTGGCTTTGATGAGCGCGGTACGGAACAACGTGAGCCCTCCGGCATCGAAAAGCGGTTTTCGCACCACACGGCGGTAGTGCAGGTGAGGACGATACTCGCGGGTCACCCCTGATCGCACATCGGGTTCACGAGGTGGATACGCAGTGTTGACGTGTGTTTCCGCCATGTTCCACGCGACCCCACCCGTCAGCCATCCCCCTTGCCTACCATCGGCTCGCCGATTTCCAAAAGAAGCCGAGCACTTTCCAATCGATTCCGAACAAGGAGTGGCACTGATGACGCAAGGTGGGACAGCCCGGCGCACCGTCCTGGGAGCCGCGGTCCTCGCGGCCGGAACCGGAATGAGCACGCTCGCCGCGGGCACCGCCTCCGCTGCCGCGGCCGGACACGGCGAGGGCGGCTACCGCGACCTCCCCGTCCCCCTCGTCATCGGCCACCGGGGCTCCAGCGGCTACCGGCCCGAGCACACCCTCGGCTCCTACCAACTCGCCCTCGACCTCGGCGCCGACGTCGTCGAACAGGACCTCGTCCCCACCAAGGACGGCCACCTGGTCTGCCGCCACGAGAACGAGATCGGCGGCACCACCGACGTCGCCGACCACACCGAGTTCGCCGGCCGGCGCACCACCAAGACCGTCGACGGGGTCTCCGTCACCGGCTGGTTCACCGAGGACTTCACCCTCGCCGAGCTGCGCACCCTGCGCGCCAAGGAACGCATTCCGGCCATCCGCCAGCGCAACACCCTCTACGACGGCCGCTGGGCCGTCCCCACCTTCGAAGAGGTGCTCCGCTGGGCCGACCGCGAGGGCAAGCGGCGCGGCCGGCGCGTCTGGCTGCACGTGGAGACCAAGCACCCCACCTACTTCCGCGGCCTCGGCCTCGGCCTGGAGGAGCCCCTCGCCGCCCTGCTGCGCCGCTACGGCCGGGCCGGCCGGGACGCCGCCGTCTTCCTCCAGTCCTTCGAGCCCTCCAGCATCCAGCGGCTCTCCCGCCTGGTGTCCGCCCCGCGCGTGGTGCTGCTCTCCGCCGCCAACACCCGGCCCTGGGACTTCGAGGTCGCCAAGGACCCCCGCACCGTCGCCGACCTGGTCAAGCCCGAGGGCCTGAAGTGGATCGCCGGCTTCGCCCAGGGCATCGGCCCCACCCTGGACCTCATCGTCCCGCGCACCGCCGACGGCAGGCTGGGCGCCCCCACCACCCTGGTGCCCGACGCCCACGCCCGCGGCCTCGTCCTGCACCCCTACACGGCCCGCAACGAGAACACCTTCCTGCCGGCCGAGTACCGCAAGGGCACCGACCCGAACGCCTACGGGGACGCCTTCGGCGCCTTCAAGCGCTACTTCGAGCTGGGCGTCGACGCCATCTTCACCGACAACCCCGACACCGGACTCCTGGCCGCCGAGGCCTTCCGCCCCGGACGCGGCGTCAACCGCTAGGCCTCCGGCCACGTACGGGTGGGCCGGGACCGGAGGGGAAACCGCCCGGCCCGGCCCCCGCGTCCCGCCCGGCATGGACCTGCGACGCGAACCGGAACTGATCGAGGAGCTGGGCCCGCTGCTCTCCGCAGAGGCGGCCGCGGAGGCCCCCGCCGCCGGGGTGGAGGCCGCCGACCTGGAACAGGCCGTCTGGGTCAGGCTGCTGGAGCAGGGCCCGCCCGGCCCCGCCCCCGCCGGCCGGGCCCGCTGGCTGCGCCGGGCCGTACGCGCCGAGGCGCGCCTCGCCCGCAGGCACACGCGGCGCGAGATCCCGTACGGGGCCGCCCCCGCCGCCACGGCCGACGAGCCCGAGGACGCCCTGCTGCACGGGGAGGAGAACCGCGCCCTCCGATCGGCGGTCGCCCGATTGCCGGGACGGTGTCCCGAGCTGATGACCGCACTTCTGTCACCCAAGGACCTCACATACCGTGAAATCGCAGGAGAGTTGGGTATCTCACAAGGAAGTTTGGGGCCGGTACGTTCCCGTTGCCTGGGATGTCTGCGCAGAATGCTCGCTCGAGAGGTTGCGGCTCCTGGCCCGTGGGGAAAGGAGCGGTAGACCAGAGAGCTACCGGTGAGCGGGAGGCATGCGCACATGGGCATGAGCGTGACCATTTCGGCGGCGGCCGCCGAAGACGCCGAGCAGATCTTCAAGCTGCAGTACCTGGCGTTCCAGCGGGAGGCCGAGCTGTACGGCAACTACCTCATCCAGCCGCTCACCCAGTCCCTGGACTCCCTGAAGCAGGAACTGGCCACGGACACCGTCCTGGTCGCCCGGCTCGGCGACGAGGTCGTGGGCGCGGTGCGCGGCAGCGTGGGGGAGGACGGCACGGCGAGCATCGCCAAGCTGTGCGTACACCCCCGCCTCCAGGGTCACGGCCTCGGCGCGCGCCTGCTGCGCGGAGTGGAGGAGGCCCTCGCCGGCCACGGCGGCACCACCCGCTTCCGGCTGCACACCGGCCACAAGAGCGAGTCGAACCTGCGCCTCTACCGCAAGGCCGGCTACGCCCAGGTCGGCAACCGCACCGCCTCGGACGGCGTGCACCTGGTGATCCTGGAGAAGGACGCCGAGGTCCCCTCCGACTACACCGTCAGCGCCTGAGCCCGAGCGCTCCGCGTCAGCGCCTGGCGCGGAGCCAGAGCATCCCGGTGACCGGCAGGATCACCGGGATGAACAGGTAGCCCATCCCGAAGTCCGACCACACCGTCGCGTCGGGGAAGGCCTCGGGCCGGATCAGCGTCCAGGTGCCGACGGCCAGCACGCCCGCGAGCTCGGCGCCGCAGCACACCAGTGCCGCGCGCCGGGCCCGGTCGCCGCCGCGCACGAGCGAGTACGTGATGAAGGCGTAGACCAGGGCGGCCGCCCCCGACAGGGAGTAGGCCAGCGGCGCCCGGTCGAACTCGGTGGAGATCTGGTAGGCCGAGCGCGAGACCGCGCCGACCACCATGACCCCGTAGAGCCACACCAGCAGCAGTCCCGGCCCGGACACCAGCCGCTTGCGGGCTTCCGGCGAGGCGGTCGTCGTGTCAGGCACCGGCGGATCCCCAGATGTCGTAGAGGCGCACCTCGAGCACGGCGAGGACGACCGCGCCCGCGGCCACCGTCACCGAACCCCACTTGGTGCGCTCGGTCAGCGAGAGCAGCCCGGCGGCCGGGACCGCCGCGAAGGCGCCCAGCAGGTAGGCCACGAAGAGCACCGCGCCCTGTTCGGGCTTCTCGCCCCGGCTCAGCTGGACCACGCCGACCACCAGCTGGGCCAGTGCCAGCAGGGTCACCACGGCCATGCCGATGAAGTGCCAGTCCTTGGTCGGCTGGTCCCGCCAGACGGCGTGGCCGCACCAGGCGGCGAGGGCGAGGGCGGCCACGCCGAGGGCGGCCGTCAGGGCGTCGAGCATGCTGCGAGGGTATTACGGCCCCGGAGACCGGCCGTGCAGGGGGCGGCGGCGCGGCCGCGAGGGTGGCCTTGGCCACAGCGCGGGCCCCGCCCCGGCCCCCGCCCCGGCCCGGACGGGCCCGGCTCCCGGAGCCCGTCCGCCCGTGTCCCGACTGGCCGGGGCGGCTCGCGCACCCCTCGGGACGGCACGGCGGATACGGCCGAACTCGTCCGGAATGCGATCGGAACCCGTCCGCTATCCGGACAACATTGATCGGTGAGTCGGCATGTCTGCTTTACTGGGCCCATGACCACGACGAGCAGCCGCACCCTTGCGACCGAGGCGACGATGACGCCCGGTGCTCGTTGTATGTGTCGAATGTGCGCCTTCTGAGGGCCCCTTCCCCCGCGGTCTCGCGCCCCGAAGCGAGACGAGGCGAGCCACTCCGCCGTCCAGGTCACCGCTGACCTGCGGTCCGGACCGCTCCAGCCCCGCGCACGTGTCGACACGGTTCCTTTGTGACGGTTCGACCCGTATCGCGTCCCCAGATGTTTGCCCCGTGCACGGTCCCGCACGCCGTGCACTCGACAGCGACGGAATTCCTGTGATCACCACATCGGGCCTCACGAAGGTCTACCAGTCCCGTGGCCGCGAGGTCACCGCCCTGGACGGCGTCGACCTCCACGTCCGCGAGGGCGAGGTCTACGGAGTCATCGGCCAGAGCGGCGCCGGAAAGTCCTCCCTCATCCGCTGCGTGAACCTGCTGGAGCGCCCCACCACCGGCACCGTCACGGTCGACGGCGTCGAGCTCACCGCCCTCGCCGGCCGCGGCCGGCGCGCCGGCAAGGAGCTCCGCGAGGCCCGCAGCCGCATCGGCATGGTCTTCCAGCACTTCAACCTGCTGTCCTCCCGGACCGTCCAGGCCAACATCGAGCTCCCCCTGGAGATCCTCGGCGTCGACCGCCGCGAACGCTCCCGCAAGGCCCTGGAGCTCCTCGACCTCGTCGGCCTCGCCGACAAGGCCAAGGCCTACCCCACCCAGCTCTCCGGCGGCCAGAAGCAGCGCGTCGGCATCGCCCGCGCCCTGGCCGGCGACCCCAAGGTGCTCCTCTCCGACGAGGCCACCAGCGCCCTCGACCCCGAGACCACCCGCTCCATCCTCCAGCTCCTGCGCGACCTCAACCGCCAGCTCGGACTCACCGTCCTGCTCATCACGCACGAGATGGACGTCGTCAAGAGCATCTGCGACTCCGCCGCCCTGATGAAGAAGGGCCGGATCATCGAGTCCGGCACCGTCGCCGAGCTCCTCGCCACCCCCGGCTCCGAGCTCGCCGCCGAACTCTTCCCCGTCAGCGGCACCGCCACCGGCGCGGACCGCACGGTCGTCGACGTCACCTTCCACGGCGAGGCCGCCACCCAGCCCGTCATCTCCCAGCTGGCGCGCACGTACAACATCGACATCTCCATCCTCGGCGCCGCGATGGACACCGTCGCCGGCCGCCAGATCGGCCGCATGCGCATCGAGCTGCCCGGCCGCTACGAGGACAACGTGGTCCCCGTCGGCTTCCTGCGCGAGCAGGGCCTCCAGGTCGACGTGGTCGACGGGTCGGACGACATCGACGACGAGCTGGCCGAACTGGTCAAGGACGGTGCCAAGTGACCTGGTCCGAAATGCAGCCCCTGCTCACCCAGGGCACGTACGACACCCTCTACATGGTCCTGTGGTCCACCCTGGTGACCGTCCTCGGCGGACTGCCCATCGGCATCCTCCTCGTCCTCACCGACAAGGGCGGCCTCCTGCGGAACCAGCCGCTCAACAAGGCCCTCGGCGTGATCGTGAACATAGGCCGCTCGCTGCCGTTCATCATCCTGCTGATCGCCCTGATCCCGGTCACCACGGCCGTCGTCGGCACCTTCATCGGCCCCACCGCCATGATCGTCCCGCTGGCCATCGGCGCCATCCCCTTCTTCGCCCGCCTCGTCGAGACGGCCGTCCGCGAGGTCGACCACGGCCTGATCGAGGCCGTCGAGTCCATGGGCGGCGGCATCCCCACACTCGTCGGCAAGGTCCTCCTCCCGCAGGCCCTGCCCTCCCTGGTCGCCGCCGTCACCACCACCGTCATCACCCTGGTCGGCTACTCCGCCATGGCCGGCGCCGTCGGCGGCGAAGGACTCGGCTCCAAGGCCATCACCTACGGCTTCCAGCGCTTCGAGACCGGCTTCATGGTCGCCACCGTCGTGGTCCTGATCGCCCTCGTCACGGTGATCCAGCTGATCGGCGACGGCGTGGTGCGCGTCCTGGCCCGCCGGGGCCGGACAGCCTGAGCCCGCCCCGGGCCGCCCCCTGAGTTTCCCCACCCGAGAAAGCCCGCACTTGTCGTGCCTGGGCCACCACCAGCGGGTCCCCACCCCGGACCCGTACCGCTAGAAAGGCACTCTTCGTGCGTAAGAACATCAAGCTCACCGCCTTCGCCGCCGCCTCCGCCGCGCTCGCCCTCGGCCTCACCGCCTGCGGCAGCTCCTCGGACCCGTCCACCGCCGCGTCCGACGGCGGCAAGGTCGACGAGAGCAAGCCGCTCGTCATCGCGGCCTCCCCGAGCCCGCACGCCGACATCCTGAACTTCGTCAAGGACAAGCTCGCGGCCAAGGAGGGCCTCAAGCTGGAGGTGAAGGAGTTCACGGACTACGTCCTGCCCAACACCGCCACCGAGCAGGGCCAGGTCGACGGCAACTACTTCCAGCACAAGCCGTACCTCGACGACTTCAACAAGAAGAACGGCACCCACATCGTGCCCGTCGTCAACGTGCACCTGGAGCCCCTCGGCCTCTACTCCAAGAAGGTCAAGGCCCTCACCGACATCAAGGCCGGCCAGACCATCGCCGTCCCCAACGACACCACCAACGAGGGCCGCGCGCTCCAGCTGCTCGCCGCGAACAAGCTGATCACCCTCAAGGACGGCGTCGGCACCAGCGCCAAGCTCTCCGACATCACGGACAAGAAGGGCCTGGAGTTCAAGGAGCTGGAGGCCGCCACGGTCCCGCGCGCCCTGAACGACGTCGACGCCGCCGTCATCAACGGCAACTACGCCCTCGAGGCCAACCTGTCGCCCGCCAAGGACGCCCTGGTCCTGGAGAAGGCCGAGGGCAACCCGTACGCCAACTTCCTGGCGGTCAAGGACGGCAAGCAGAACGACCCGCGCATCCAGAAGCTCGCCAAGCTCCTGAACTCCGACGAGGTCAAGAAGTTCATCGAGGAGAAGTACCAGGGCTCGGTCATCCCGGCCTTCGGCACCCCGGCCGCCTGAGCACCACCGGCGGCCGGAACACCCCCGGCCGCCTGAAGAACCGCCCGGCCGGCGCCGCACCCCCGGCCCCGCGCGCCCTCCCGGGCACGCGGGGCCGCGGGCTGCCCGGCGGCTGCCCGCTTCCGGGCAGCCCGGCCCTGCACATCCCCGGGCCGATGCTGCATGCTGTGGCCTACGACCCGCACAAACGGTCCGCCTCAGGCATGGAGCTGCGCATGACTACCACCTTCCCGGACGTCACCATCAGCACGGACCGGCTGGTGCTGCGCCCCTTCGAGGAGGAGGACGTCACCGCGCTCGCCGAGATGATGAACGACGAGCAGGTCACCGCCTGGACCCCGGTCCCGCACCCCTACACCCTCACCGACGCCCGCGCCTGGGCCGCCCACGGCTCCCACGCCGAACGCACCGCGGGCCGCGGCCTCGTCCTCGCCGTCACCGAGTTCCTCACCCACCGCCTCGTCGGCACCGTCCACCTCCGCGACACCGACTGGCGCACCCGCACCACCGAGATCCGCTACGTCACCGCCCCCTGGGCCCGGGGCGAGGGCTACGCCAGCGAATCCGTCCTCGCCGTCGCCCGCTGGCTCTTCCGCGAGCAGCGGTTCGAGAGACTCGAACTGCGCACCGCCGCCGACAACACCGCCTCCCAGCAGGTCGCCCAGAAGATCGGCTGCATCAGCGAAGGCGTCCTGCGCAACGCCTGGACCGTCCGCACCCAGGGCGCCGACGGGGTCTGGACCGACACCCGCACCGACCTCATCGTCTGGAGCCTGCTCCCCGAGGACCTCGACGACGCCGACGCCTTCGACGAGGCCTACGGCGCGTACGACGCCTACGACAACGCCGAGGCCCGCGACGCCCGCACCGCCCGCCCGGCCCACGCCGTCGCCACGGACTGGAACCGACCCGTGACCAGGTAGTCTCGGACTGCGCGAACCCGACGAAACTTCGCCTGCCCCCACCCCAGGAGACTGACGACGATGGCCGACCGGGTCACGGTGATCGGCTGGGACGGCTCCCCCCTGACCGCGGCCGCCCGGTCCGCGCTCTCCGCCGCCACCCTGGTGGCCGGCGCCGCCCACCACCTCGCGCTCCCCGAAGTCCCGCCCGGCGCCGAACGCATCCGCCTCGGCAGCCTCGGCCTCGCCGCCCGCCGCATCGCCGGCCACCGCGGCACCGCCGTCGTCCTCGCCGACGGAGACCCCGGCTTCTTCGGCGTCGTCCGCACCCTCCGCGCCCCCGAACACGGCCTCGAAGTCGAGGTCGTCCCCGCCGTCTCCTCCGTCGCCGCCGCCTTCGCCCGCGCCGGAATGCCCTGGGACGACGCCCAGGTCGTCGTCGCCCACCCCCGCACGCTGCGCCGCGCCGTCAACGTCTGCCGCGCCCGCGGCAAGGTCGCCGTCCTCACCTCACCCGGCGCCGGCCCCGCCGAACTGGCCCTGCTCCTCGAAGGGGTCCACCGGACCTTCGTCATCTGCGAGGAACTCGGCACCGACCGCGAACGCGTCACCGTCCTCACCTCCGACGCCGCCGCCGACCACACCTGGCGCGACCCCAACGTCGTCATCGTCATCGGCGGAACGGGCCACCCCGCCACCGCCGACACCCCCTGGCTGCTCGGCCAGAGCCCCGCCCACAACCCCGCCGCCGAACGCGGCTGGGCCCGCCCGCTCACCGGCCCGGACGCCGGCGAGGGGGAGTCCGCGCAACTGCGCGCCGCCCAGCTCGCCCGCCTCGGCCCCCGCCCCGGCGACCTCGTCTGGGACATCGGCACCGGCCACGGGGCCCTCGCCGTGGACGCCGCCGCCTTCGGCGCCGCCGTCATCGCCGTCGACGCCGACCCCCGCGCCTGCGCCCGCGCAACGGCCGCGGCCCGCCTGCGGGGTGTACAGATCCAGGTCGTCACGGGACGCGCTCCACACGTACTGGAGAATCTGCCCGAACCCGATGTCGTACGGGTCGGGGGCGGCGGCGCCGCGGTCGTCGCGGCCGTCGCCGACCGGCGCCCCGAACGGATCGTCAGCCACGCCTCCACGCGCGACGAGGCGGAGGCCATCGGGCGCACCCTCACCGAACACGGGTACGCCGTCGAGTGCGCCCTCCTCCAGTCCGTGGGCCTCGACACCGGGACCTGGGCCGAACAGGAGCGTTCCGTCGTGTTCCTGCTGGCAGCCGAACGCCCCGTGAACCGCTGAGACGGAGCCCGGGGTAGGCTGGCCGATCGTCGTACCGCCAGGCAGGCGCGCGACGTGGCGCAGTCCACAGCGGACCGTGCCGGTTTCCGGCCGACACGGTGGCCGACGAGCGCGACAATGCTCAGGAGTTGTCGTGCGGGCGAACGCGAGCCGTCGCGCCCCGCGGCGACCCCGCTCGTCGGGCCACCAGGGCGCCGGGCGATCGAAGAGGCGAAGAGGCAACACCGATGGGCGAGGGGTAAGCATGACTGACACCGGCCAGGTCCCGGGCGAGGGTCACCCGGACAACGCGGGCATGGTGGATCAGCAGGGCGTTCCCGCTCCGGTCCCGCCCATGCCCCCGCTGCCGCCGATGCCCCCGGCCGGCTACGCCTTCCAGGACCTCGTCGACGACCCGGCCGAGGACGAGGAACTGCTGCTGATGCCCAGCGGCCACGGGCAGGGGTCCTGGAGCGACCCGCAGGTCGTCCCGCAGGCCCCTTCCTTCCCCGGCGAGTTCCCCGCCGAACCCGTCTACACCGAATACCCCCAGCCCCAGGCCGTCGGCTACCCCGAGCAGGGCCACCTCGGTTTCCCGGAGCCGGGCTACCCGATGCCGGGCCAGCCCGTCCCGGGCCAGCCCCATCAGGACCAGTCCCTCGCGGGGCAGCCGCTCGCCGGCCAGCCCCTCGGTGCCGGTTTCCCGGAGGCCGGCTACCCCGAGCCCTTCGCCGACCCCGCCGCGTACAGCGCGGGCGCGCACGAGACCGGCGGCCGTGACTCCGGCTCCCTCGACCTCGGCGGCCTCGTCGTCCCGCAGGCGGCCCCCGCCGCGGCCGGCCAGATGCCGCCCGGCGCCC
>NZ_JBFBGN010000135.1:0-17628 GCF_040684675.1 Streptomyces sp. NPDC089915
CTGCCGCTCATCGCGCTGCTCCTGGCCGTCACCACCGGCGGGTTCGGGGCCTCGGTCCTGGAATCCGTGGACGCGGCCCGCCTGGCCGGGGCCCACCGGACGATCGGCGGCGACGCCGGGATCTCCGCCGTCGGCGCCGGCACCCTCCCGGAGGGGCTGGTGAAGGCCGCGGACGCGCTCCCGGGCGTCAGGACCTCCGCGACGCTGTGGTCGGACGACGACTCCTGGGTCCTCGGCACCTCCCAGGACCGCACCCGGGTCACCCTGGTCGTCGCGGAGCCCACCGCCTACGCGGCCCTGTCCCGGGCCCTCGGCTGCGGCGCCTTCGACCCGGCCCTGCTCGGCGGCGGCGGTACGGGTTCCGCCGACTCCCCGGTGCCCGCGCTGTTCAGCGCGGGCCTGGCCCGGCAGGCCGGCCCGGGCACCCACACCCTGCGGCCGGGCCCGGGCGGGGAGCTGCGCGTGCGCTCCGCCGGCGTGATCGACTGCACCCCCGCCGTCCCGGGCGCCGGCGGTGAGACGGTCGTCCTGCCGGCCGGTCCCGCCACGGCCCTGATCCGCGGCGGGGTCCAGGCCGGCCGGTGGCTCGCCGTCGGCCCCGTCGACGCGGAGCGGCTGCGCGCCCTGACCCGCGCCGCCCGCCCGGCCCCGTCGCGGACCGCCCCGGCGGCCCCGTCGCCGGACCCGGGCCCCGCCGCCCGGAAGGACCCGGACGCGGGGGAGCGGTACCTGGTGCGCACCAGCGCCGAGTACGTCGCCGAGCTGGGCGCCGATCCCCTCCAGGGCTCGGCCGAGCGCCTGTTCTGGTCCTGCGTGGCCGCGGCCGCCGGCTTCGCGCTGCTGGCCGTCCTGCTCACCCTCGTCCGGAACGTCCCCGAACGCGCGGCGCTGCTGGCGCGGATGCGCACCATGGGGCTGCGCCGCCGCCAGGGCGTGGCGCTGATCCTCGCCGAGGCCCTGCCGCAGACGCTGGCCGCCACCCTGGGCGGGGCCCTGACGGCGGCGGCCGCGGTGGCGCTGCTGGGCCGGGCGATGGACCTGTCCACGCTGGTCGGCGCGGGCGCGCCGACCGGTGTCGGGCTCTCCGCCGGGGCCGTACTGACACCGGCCCTGGGCCTGGCCGCCCTGGTCGCCGCGGCCGTCCTCGTCGAGGCGGCGACCTCCGGGCGGCGGCAGATCACCACCGAGTTGAGAGCGGGAGACCAGCGTTGAACACCGACCAGCCGACGTACGAGGAGCTGCGCCAGCGGGCGGCGGCCGCCACGGAGCCCCGCACCCCGGCGCGGGACGCCGCCATCGCCTGCGACCGCCTGGTACGGATCTTCAGCACGGACGGCATCGAGGTGCAGGCCCTCCAGGGGCTGGAACTGACCGTTGCCCAGGGCGACCTGGTGGCCCTCGTCGGGGCCTCCGGCAGCGGCAAGTCCACCCTGCTGAACATCCTGGCGGGCCTGGACGTCCCGACGGCGGGCACCGCGGCCGTCGCCGGGTACGACCTGCTGGAGCTGTCGGCCCGGGACCGGCTGCGCTACCGGCGCGAGGCGGTCGGCTTCGTCTTCCAGCAGACCGCCCGCAACCTGCTGCCGTTCCTGACGGCCGCCCAGAACGTGGCCCTGCCGATGCAGTTGCGGGGCGGCGGCCGGCGCGGCGCGGGTGCGCGCCGCGCCGCCCGGGTCGCGGAGGTGCTGGACGCCCTCGGCATCGGCGACCTGGCGCACCGGCACCCGGCGCAGCTGTCCGGCGGGCAGCAGCAGCGCGTGGCGATCGCCGTGGCGATGGCGAACGACCCCAAGGTGCTGCTGGCCGACGAGCCCACGGGCGAGCTGGACTCGGAGACGGCCGCCGCGGTCTTCGAGACCTTCCGCACCGTCAACAAGGAACTCGGCGTGACCGTCGTCATCGTGACGCACGACCCGATGGTGGCGGGCGAGGTCCGCCGCACCGTGGCCATCCGCGACGGCCGTACCAGCAGCGAGGTCCTGCGCAGCCTGGTCACCGACGAGCACGGCGAGGAGTCCGTCAGCGAACGGGAGTACGTGGTCCTCGACCGCTCCGGGCGGGTCCAGCTCCCCGCGAAGTTCCTGACGGCCCTGGGCATGGAGCACCGGGTGGCGGTGGACCTGGCCGCGGACCACATCGCGCTGCGGCCGGACGGCACCGGCTGACCGCCGCCGGCGGGGTCCCGCCGGACCGTCAGACGCCTTCGGGGCCGGGCCCTTCCCCTGCCTGCTCCCACACCGCGAGGAAGGCCATCCGCAGACAGGTCGCCAGGGCGGGGTGTTCGATGTAGAGGGCGGTGGTGGCGCGGGTGCCGGCCACCGGGTCGGGCATGTCGCACAGCACCAGCGAGGCGTCGGCGACGACGAGCTTGAGCGGGAGCCGGGGGGCGAACCGGGACTCCTCGCCCGCCGCCGCGAACCGCCGTACGTTCTCCAGGACCTCGGCGTCGCCGAGCGCGTCGTGGGTGTAGACGGCGCGGGCCGTCCCGCCGGCCCGGCGCAGCCTGCGGACGGCCTCGATGCCCTCGTCGTTGGCCGGGGGAGCGACGAAGGGCGGTTTGCAGAAGCTGAGGAGCTCGCGCGCGGCCTGTTCCTGGATCCGGGCGAACCGTTGCGCGATCGCCCGCGGATCGCGGAGCACCTCGATGTAGTCGAGCGGGTCGGTGTGCGTCCGGCCGTCGCTCCACACGGGGGCCAGGGCCAGGGCGAGCGCGCCGGACACCTGGTCCAGGCGTTCCAGGGACTGGCGCTGACGGGCCATCAGCCGGGCCAGGGCGAGATCGGGGGCCACCGCCGAGAAGGAGGTGACCCGGCCCGGGCGCGGTACGGCCAGCTGCCGCCGCACCAGGGCGTCGAGCACGTCGTAGACCCGCTGGCGGGGCACCTGCGCGGCGCGCGCCGCCTCGGCGGCGGTGTAGGACTCCCGCCGGACCAGGGCGAGGTAGACCAGCGCCTCGTAGCGGGACAGCCCGAGGGCCATCAGATCGTTGACCGCGCCGTCGTCCGACTCCATGGAAGGACACGGTATAGGCGGCCAACACCCAACCAGAGCCAAGCCTTTGCCATTCGCCGGGTGTCCCCTTGGCCGGAATCTCCATACCTTCGGCGTTGGCCACCACTGCACGTGGTGACAGTTCGCGCACCGCCGCACCCGTGCCACTCGCAACCCCGTGCCGCCTTCCGGGCGGGCCTCCGCCGGCGTGAAGCTCCTGGATCCGCCGTGGGTTCTGACATGCCCATGGCAGATTCGGCGCTCCTGTGACGTCCCCCGGTGTCCCGCCGTGCCCGGAACCCCCGCGACGCGGTCCCCAACCCCCCATGGAGGGCAGTTCCTTGCGCAACGCCCTGTCCCAGCGCGCCGCACGGCTCAGCCGTCGCGGCGCCACCGCCTTACTCTCGGCGGCAGCCCTGGTATCCGGCGGCGTGATCGCCTTCGCGCCCCCGTCCGCCGCCCTGTCCGGACCCTCCGCCGCCGCCCCGGGAGCCGCCGCCGGCGGCGTGCACACCCGGCGGCTGTGCTCCGAGCCCGCCCAGCGCTCGTTCATGGCCTGCCACGCCCTCGCCCGCACCGACGTCGAGCAGCACCCGAGCCTCGCGCCGGGCCTGGTCCCCTCCGGCTACGGCCCGGCCGACCTGCAGAGCGCCTACGCCCTGCCGGCCGCCGCCGGCGCCGGGGCCACCGTCGCCATCATCGACGCCTACGACGACCCGAACGCCGAGTCCGACCTGGCCGCCTACCGCTCCCAGTACGGCCTGCCGGCCTGCACCACGGCGAACGGCTGCTTCCGCAAGGTCGACCAGAACGGCGGCACGAGCTACCCGACCGCCGACTCCGGCTGGGCCGGCGAGATCTCCCTCGACGTGGACATGGTCAGCGCCGTCTGCCCGCAGTGCCACATCCTGCTCGTCGAGGCGGCCCAGCCGTCCATGGAGGACCTCGGCGCCGCCGTGAACCGCGCCGTGTCGATGGGCGCCAAGTTCGTCTCCAACAGCTACGGCGGCGGGGAGGACTCCACCGACCCCGCCTCCGACTCCTCCTACTTCAACCACCCGGGCGTGGCCATCACCGTCAGCTCCGGCGACAGCGGCTACGGGGTCGAGTACCCGGCGGCCTCCCAGTACGTGACCGCGGTCGGCGGAACCTCCCTCAGCCGCGCCGGCGGCACCTCCCGGGGCTGGTCCGAAAGCGTCTGGGGCAGCAGCTCCGGGGGCAACGGCGCCGGCTCGGGCTGCTCGGCCTACACGACGAAGCCCTCCTGGCAGGCCGACACCGGCTGCGCCAAGCGGACCGTCGCCGACGTCTCCGCCGTCGCCGACCCGGCCACCGGCCTCGCGGTCTACGACAGCTACCAGGCCAGCGGCTGGAACGTCTACGGCGGGACCAGCGCCTCGGCGCCCATCATCGCCTCCGTGTACGCCCTCGCGGGCACCCCGGCCGCCGGCTCCACCCCGTCGTCCTTCCCCTACGCCCACACCGCCTCCCTCAACGACGTGACCAGCGGCGCCAACGGCTCCTGCGGCGGCGGCTACCTGTGCACCGCCAAGTCCGGCTACGACGGCCCGACCGGCCTCGGCACCCCGCAGGGCACCGCGGCCTTCACCGGCGGCACCACCGGCGGCAACACCGTCACCGTCACCAACCCCGGCAACCGCTCCACCGCCGTCGGAACCGCCGCCACCCTCCAGGTCCAGGCCACCGACTCCGCCTCCGGGCAGACCCTCACCTACAGCGCCACCGGCCTCCCGCCCGGCCTCTCGGTCGGCGCCTCCACCGGCCTGATCAGCGGCACGCCCACCACCGCCGGCACCTACAACGTGACGGTCAGCGCCAAGGACACCACCAACGCCAGTGGCAGCGCCTCCTTCACCTGGACCGTCACCCCCACCGGCGGGAACTGCACCCCGGCGCAGCTCCTGGGCAACCAGGGCTTCGAGACCGGCACCGCCCCCTGGACCGCCAGCTCCGGAGTCATCGACAGCGGCACGGGTGAGGCCGCGCACTCCGGATCCTGGAAGGCCTGGCTCGACGGCTACGGCTCCACCCACACCGACTCGCTCTCCCAGACGGTGACCATCCCGGCCGGCTGCCACGCCACCCTCAGCTTCTACCTGCACGTCGACACCGCCGAGACGACCTCCTCGGTCGCCTACGACAAGCTCTCCGTGCAGGCCGGCTCCACCACCCTGGCCGGCTACTCCAACCTCGACAAGAACTCCGGCTACGCGCAGAAGACCTTCGACCTGTCCTCCTTCGCGGGCCAGACGGTCACGGTCAAGTTCACCGGAACCGAGGACTCCAGCCTCCAGACCTCCTTCGTCATCGACGACACCGCACTGACCACCGGCTGACCCGCACCACCGGGGACGGGGCACCGCACCCCTGCGGTGCCCCGTTTCCGTCCACAGAAATTGACTGAATCTTCAGTCAGCGAGAGGATGCGGGGCAGACCGCCGGTCGCCGCCCCTGCGCCCGTACCGCCCGTACCGCCCGTACCGCCCGCACCGCCGAAAGAGCCGCCACATGCCCGCTGCCCGCCACGACGCGCGGTCCGCCGACCCGCGTCGGCGGCTGCCGCCCGCCCTGCCGTGCCTGCCGGGCGACCTGCTCCTCATCGCCGCCGTGACCGCCACGGCGGCGGCCCTCCTGGAGTGGACCGACGGCTGGGGCGCCGACGGGCTGATCGGCCCCGCGGCCCGCTTCGCCGCCGCCGGCTGTGCGGCGGCGGCGGTGCTGGTCCGCCGGCGGTGGCCCTCGGCCGCTCTCGCGGTGGCCTCGGTGCTCGCCGCCGTGGAGCCGCTGACCGGAGGGGCGCTCGTCGTCGTGGCCTACACGGCGGGATCGCGCTGGTCGGACCTGCGCGGCAGGCCGCTGCTGCCGGCCGTGTGCGCGGCGGGCCCGCCGGCGGTCACCGCCCTGCTCACCGCGGGCGAGAGCGCGGCGGTCCGCGAGTACGAGGCGATGACCGTGCTCGTCACCGTGATCGTGTGCGGCGCCCTGCCGGGACTGGCCGGCGCGCTCGCCGGCCAGCATGAGCGCCTGCTGCGCGCCCTGTGGGAACGCAACGCCGTCCTGGAACGGGCGCAGCGCTCGGCCGAGGAGCAGGCCCGCGCCTGTGAACGGGCCCGGATCGCCGGTGAGATGCACGACCTCCTCGGCCACCGGCTGAGCCTGGCGGCGCTGCACTCCGGCGGGCTGGAGCTGGCGGGCCGGGCCTGCGGCCCGGAGATCGAGCGGACCGCCGTGCTGGTGCACGCCACCGTCCGCGAGGCGATGGACGAACTGCGGGGGGTGCTCGGCGTGCTCCGGGCCGGCGACGACCGGGCCGCGGCCCCCGATCCGCTGACCCCCGCGACGGGCACCCGCGCCGACGTCGCGGCCCTCGTCGGCGAATCCCACGCCGCGGGCGTCCCGGTGCACCTGCGGTGGACCGGCCGCGACCTGGACGACGCCGCCCCCACCGCCCGGCGCGCGGTCCACCGGGTGGTCCGCGAGGCCCTGACCAACGTGCACAAGCACGCCGCCGGCGCCCCGGTGGAGGTGACCGTCCACCGCGACACCGGCGAGGTGCGGGTCGACGTCCGCAACGGCCCCGGTGGCGCGGGCCGCCCGGAGCGGCCCGCGCCCGGCAGCGGGCTCGGCCTGGCCGGTCTGCACGAGCGGGTGCGGCTGCTCGGCGGATCGCTGGGGGCCGCCCGCACCGGCGAGGGCGGATTCCTCGTCGACGCCCGCATCCCGCTGCGCGCCGGCCCGGCCGCGCCCCGTACGGCCGCGGACCCGTTGGCGGGTCTGGGCGCACTGGCCGGCCCGCGGACCTGGCTGAGCCGGACGGCGGCGGGCGCCCTCATGGGGCTGGGCGTGGTGGGCGCGGTCGCCCTGCAGTTCGTCACGCTCTCCTTCGTCCCCTTCCCGGCGGACGAAGGGCCGCAGGACCCCGGGCGGCCCGGAACCTCCGTCGAGGACGACGCCCGCCGCGGGCCCGCCACCCCCTTCGCCCCGATCCCCCTCCCCACACCGTGAGGCCCGCCGTGATCCGTGTTCTCCTCGCCGACGACCAGGACCTGGTGCGCGCCGGGATCCGCCTGGTGCTTGGGCACGCCGAGGACGTCGAGGTGGTGGCGGAGGCCGCCTCCGGCCACGAGGCGGCGGAACTCGCCGTCCGGCACCGGGTGGACGTCGCCATGCTCGACATCCGGATGCCCGGCTCCGACGGGCTCGACGCGGCCGAACTCATCGCCGCCCGGGCCCCGTCCGTGCGGGTGGTCATGCTGACCACCTTCGGGGAGCAGGAGTACGTGGCCCGGGCGCTGCGGGCGGGCGCGATGGGCTTCATGCTGAAGGACAGCACCCCGCAGGAGCTGATCCAGGCGGTCCGCACGGTCGCAGGCGGCACCCCGATGGTGTCCCCGAGGATCACCCGGCACCTCATCGACCGCTACCTCGCCTCCGACGAGGAGCCGGCCGACCCGAGGCTCGAACGGATCTCGGCGCTGACCGGCCGCGAGCGGGAGGTGCTCGCCATGGTCGGCACCGGGGCCTCGAACGCCGAGATCGGCCGGCGGCTGCACCTCGGGGAGGGCACGGTGAAGGCGTACGTGAGCCGGATGCTGACCAAGCTGGCCTGCGCCAACCGGGTCCAGGCCGCCCTCCTCGCCCACGACGCCCGGCTCCGCCCCTGAGGCTGATATTCCGGTCAGGATCTCCGGGAGGTAGTGGGACCGGGCGAGGGCGGCACGGAAGGCCGGGCGGACGGGGTGGACTGGCCGGACGGGGCCGACGGGACGGCCGGGCCGGACGGGACCGCCGGGCCGACGGCCGGGGCGTCCGGGTCCGGCGCCGGCCGGGCCGGTTCCGCGCGGACGGCGCTCACCGTCAGGAACGCCCCGGCGAGTCCGGCGACGACGATCTTGGAAGCCAGGGCGAGCCCTCGCATCAGTTCCTCCTGTGCTGGGCGGACGAGGGCGCCAGACCGCGCCCGGTGACGTTCTGGATCTGGAGCCCGGGGCGGGCGTTGACCTCCAGGATCAGCGGGCCCCGGTCGGCGTCGACGACGATGTCGGCGCCCAGGTAGCGCAGGCCGGTGGCCGCCGCGCAGCGGCGGGCCGCGTCGAGGACCTCGGGCCAGTGCGGGACGCGCGCGCCGATCAGCGGCTCCCCCGTGTCGGGGTGGTGGCCGGTGGGCTCCCTGCCGACGAGGGCGTGGGTGATGCGGCCGGTGTCCAGGTCGACGGCGGCGCCGATGGCCTTCTGGTGGAGGTTGGCCCGGCCCCCGCTGAACCGGGTGGGCAGCCGCAGCATGGCCAGCTGCGGCCGGTCGCCCCGGCAGATCACCCGGATGTCCGGCAGGCCCTGGTGCGAGAGCCGCTCCAGCTCCGGGTGGGCGCGGATCAGCGGCTCGAACATCGCCCAGTCCTGGGGCCGCGGGGAGAACTCCCCGTCCAGGATCCGCCTCAGGTGGTCGGCCACGGCCTCGCGGGTGATCCGCTTGCCGGAGGACGAGTACCAGGTGGCGCGGCGCCTGCCGAACGACAGCAGGATCCCGTTGCCGCCGAGGCTCTGGTTCGGCTTGAGCGCCCAGGCGTCGGGCAGGCCGCTCCAGTCGAGGGAGGAGACCTCCGGACGGGAGCGCAGCAGGGCCACGGTGGGGGAGGTGGGCGCGCCGACGGCGGCCAGCGCCTCCTTGGTGGCGTACTTGTCGTTGACCAGGCGGATCGCGGCCCGGGGGTTCTGCTCCGAGATCCGGGCGTTGCGCCGGTTCATGCCGAGCACCGGGTCCCAGCCCCGCAGCCGGATCACGCGGCACCGCCCTGCGCCCTGGCGGCGGGCGCGAACCTGAACAGCTCGTTCAGCCGCAGCCCCCGGTAGGTCCCGACCAGCACCGCCCACACCGCGCAGACGGCCGCCAGCTGCAGCGGCACGGACTCCGCGAGGTGGCGCACGTACGGGGTGAGCAGCAGCAGCGCCACCAGGACGGCCGTGCCCATCGTCAGCGCGGCTCCGACGGCGGCCGACCGGAAGCCGTCGAGGTCCCACTGCTCCCACAGCCGCTCGGTGATGATCGAGGTGACCACGACGGGCATGGTCATGCCCCAGGAGTCGGACAGCCCGAACCCGCCGAGGGAGAGCTGGGCCGCGATCAGGCCGGTGGTGACCACGCCGATCAGGACGCCCAGCCGGGCCACGCGCGGCAGGTGCAGGCGGCGCAGCAGCGGCTGGATGACGAATCCGAGCGCGAACAGCACCAGGGTCAGGGGCACCCCGAGGAGCAGCCCCGACTGCGCGTAGGCCAGCGCCAGCAGGACGGGGCTGAAGGTGCCCAGGGTGTTGAGTCCGACGACCACCCGCAGGAGCACGATCACCAGTGCGGCCAGCGGCAGCAGGGCCATCATGGACACCGGGTCGATCGCCGGGGCCTTGGCGAACAGGACGCGCAGGGCGGACGGGGCCTTGGCGGCGTCGGGCTGGGTCAGCAGCCGCTTGCCGACGGCCACGTGGAGCCCCTGGACGTCCTGCCGGCCGAGCAGGACGGGGGTCTCCCGTTTGGCACGGCTGTTGACAGTGGTCCTGGCGACGAAGGACCGGCCGGCGAGGCGCACGGTGGAGTCGACCACGGGCCGCTGTTCGCGGCCGAGCGCGGAGGCCACGGTGACCTTGGGGGCCGCCTTGAGGTCGAAACCGAGCTCCTTGGCCAGGCGGGTGTCCATCGAGGAGGCCGACGCGCCGGTGTCGACCATGGCGAGCACCTCGCGCGTCGTGCCGTTCGGCCCGCTGATCCGCACCATCTCCCGCTCGCCGATCACGTCGGACGAGCGCCCGAGGGGCCGGTCGGGCGAGCCGAGGACGGCGGCCAGCAGGAGCCCCAGCGCGGCCACGGCCGCCAGCACCTTGAGCAGCACCGGCGTCTTCCCGCGGCCGCCCCGGTGCCCGCCGCCCGGCGTGCGGTCGGTGTCGGTCGGCCCGGCTTCGTTCGTATGAAGATCTTTCACGGGACCAGCCTTGTGGAGCGGGCGCGTCCGGCAGTAGTGGCGATCGGCCCGCGCGGGGCAACGAAAGTGCACAGTCGCCCGCGACCGGCGGGGACGCGAACGCGGCCCGGCCCCACGCCGGATGACGTGGGGCCGGGCCGCGTGCGCGGAGGTGTCGCTCAGCCGGCGACGGCGGGCTGGTCGTGGGTGGCGCAGTGGATGCCGCCGCCGCCCGAGGCGATCGCGTCGATCTTCACGGGGACGATCTCGCGGTCGGGGAAGTGCTCCTTCATGATCTGCCGCGCCCGGTCGTCGGCCCGGGCGTCGCCGAACCGGGGCAGGTAGACGCCCTTGGCGCCGATGTAGAAGTTCATGTACGAGGAGACGAAGGCGTCGCCGCGGCCGGTGATCCGGTCGGGGTCGGGCTGGGACAGCTCCATCACCTGGATCTTCTTGCCCCGCGCGTCGGTGGCGTCCTTGAGGACGGACTTCGCCTGGTCGGCCGAGCGCGACCACACGTCGGCCGGGGTGCCCGGGAAGGCCTTGTCCAGCAGGACGACGCCGGGCGCCACGAACCGCATCAGGCAGTCCACGTGCGCGTCGGTGATGTCCTTGCCCTTCACGCCGGCCAGCCAGATCACCTTGGTCACGCCGAAGGCCTTCTTCAGCTCCGCCTCGACCCGGTCGCGGCTCATGCCGGGATTGCGGTTGGAGTTGACCACGGAGCTCTCGGTGAGCACCAGGGTGCCCAGGCCGTCGGTCTCGAAGGAGCCGCCCTCGGCGACGAGCGGGGTCTCGATCCGCTCGATGCCGTACTTGGCCAGCAGGGCCCGGGCCACCTTGCCGTCGTTGCCGTGCTCCTGCTTGTCGCCCCAGCCGCTGAAGTTGAAGTCGACGCCCTTGACCTTGCCGCCCTCCTCCACGAAGACCGGCGCCGTGTCCCGGGCCCACAGGTCGTCGACCGCGAGCGGGATCACCTCCACGTCCGCGCCGCAGGCCTGCTGGGCCGCGTCCGCCTGCTCCGGCCGGGCCATGAGCACCACCGGCTCGCGGGCGCCGATGGCGGCCGCGAGCCCGGCGATGTCCCCCCGCACGTCGCCCAGCTGCTCGCCCCAGACGTTCTCGGACGCGGGCCAGGCCATGAACGTACGGGTGTGCTTCTCCCACTCGGCGCCGAGCCGGCGCCCGTTCCCCCCGCCGGGACCCGGGGTGTCCGGCCCCTCCTCGGCCCCGTCGTCGAGCGCGGAACAGGCGGTCAGGCCGAGGGCGAGCGCGCTCGCTCCGGCGAGGGAGCGCAGCACGGCGCGGCGGGACGGGGCGGGGGTCGACACAGGGTCCTCCGGTCGGTGAGGGGAGAGGGGGGAGGGGACGGCGGACGGGCGGCCGGTCAGGGCATGGGCTCGTGCATGGTCGAGCAGTGGATGCCGCCGCCCCCGCCCATCAGGCGGTCGACATCGAGCTGGACGACCTCGCGGCCGGGGAAGGCGGCCGCCAGGGCCCGCCGGGCGGCCTCGTCCTTCGCCCGGTCGCCGAACTGCGCGGTGATCACGCCGCCGTTGACGAGGACGAAGTTCAGGTAGGAGTCGACGAAGGTCGAGCTCTTCGAGCGGACCTCGTCGGGCCCGTCCACCCGGATCACCTGGAGCCGCCGGCCGCGGGCATCGGTCGCCGAGGAGAGGATCGAGAACTGCTCGCGGGCGTCGCGCGCCCACTCGTCGTTGCGGTCGGCGGGCGGCAGCTGGACCATCACCACGCCGGGACGGATGAACCGCGAGGTGACGTCGACGTGGTCGTCGGTGATGTCCTTGCCCTTGATCCCGGGCAGCCAGATCATCTTGTCCGCGCCGTAGGCGTCGAGGACGGCGTCCTCGATCTCGTCGCGGCTCATGCCCCGGTTGCGGTTCTTGTTGACCAGGCTGCTCTCGGTCGCCATCACCGTGCCGTCGCCGTCCGTCTCCACCGCCCCGCCCTCGCCGACCAGGTCGGCGTAGGTGAGCCGCAGGCCCCGCCTGCGGGCGACCCGCTCGGCGGCGCGGGCGTCGTCGGTGTGGACCTGCTTGTCGCCCCACCCGTTGAAGTTCAGGGAGACCGCGTCGAGGCCGCCGTTCCCGTCGCGGCGGAAGACCGGGGCGATGTCGCGCATCCACAGGTCGTCGGTGGGGATCGCCGTGGTCAGCTCGACCTGCGGGCCGCACAGCGGCCGCGCCTCGCGGGCGCTGTAGTCGTCGGGGACGCACATCACCACGGGCTCGAACTCGGCGATCGTGCGCGCGATCAGCCCGATGTCCTCCTTCACACCGGACAGCTGCCGCCCCCACACCGACTTCCGCGAGGGCCAGGACATCCAGGTCCGGGCGTGCGGGACGTCGTCGGCCGGGACCCGGGGGCGTACGCCGCCCGGCCGCGGGGAGGGCGTGGCGGAGGCGGCACTGAGCGCGGCGCCGCCGAGGGCGACGCCGGCCGCGCCGAGGCCGACCGCCCCGAGCAGCTTCCGGCGGGAGGGCAGGACCCCGAGCAGGTGGTCGGCGAGCGAGCGCTCGTCGCGGTGTTCGGTCATGGCATCTCCAGATCAAGTAGACCTTTGCCGGGCCGGCGCCGCATGCGCGGGCAGGGGGCGGCCGGCCGGCCAGGGCTGCCGCCCTGACCTCACCCTCGCACTGACTGAAATTTCAGTCAAACCCATGGGAGTGGGTGCCGTCACAAGGTCTTCATGCCCCGTGCATGGTCCCGGGGGTCCCGCGCGGCCCATGATCGGCGCACCCGCCCGGCCCGCGACCCGCACCCGAGGAGCCCCCCCGCCATGCCCAGCCGCCGTACGTTCCTGGCCGGCTCGACCGCCGCGCTCGGCCTCACCGCCGCCACCGCCACCGCCGCACCGGCGGCCCTGGCCGAGGCCCCGGCGGACCCGCCCGCCACCCGGCAGCCCAACCTCGTCGTCGTCCTCGCCGACGACCTCGGCTACGGCGAACTCGGCGCGTACGGACAGAAGCTGATCACCACCCCCCGCCTGGACCGGCTCGCCGCCGAGGGGCTGCGCTTCACCGACGCCTACTCCACCGCCGCCGTCTGCGCCCCCTCACGCGGCTCCCTCCTGACCGGACTCCACACCGGCCACGCCACGGTCCGCGCCAACCCCTCCTCCGGCGGCCAGGGCTCCCTCACCGCCGCCGACACCACCTTCGCCCAGGTGCTCAGGGCCCGCGGCTACCGGACCGCCGTGATCGGCAAATGGGGCTTCGGGCCGGAGGCCCCCGGCCAGGACAGCCACCCGGCCGCCCGCGGCTTCGAGGAGTTCTACGGGTACATCGACCACGGCCACGCCCACCAGTACTACCCCGAGTACCTCTGGCACAACGACGTGAAGGAGCCCATCCCCGCCAACGCGGGCGGCACGAAGGCCGTGTACGCGCCGGACCTCCTGGAGCGCCGCGCCCTGGACTTCATCGGGGACCACGCGGCGGAGCCCTTCCTCCTCCTGCTCACCCCCAACGTCCCGCACGCCCCCAGCGACGTCCCCGACACCGGCGCCTACGCCGGCCGCGCCTGGCCGGCCGCCGACAAGGGGCACGCCGCCCAGGTGAGCTACTTCGACTCCCTGGTCGGCAAGGTCGTCGACCGGCTGCGCGCCCTCGGCCTGGAACAGGACACCGTCCTCCTCGTCACCAGCGACAACGGCCCCCACGAGGAGGGCGGCGTCAACCCCGACCTGTTCGACGCGAACGGCCCGCTGCGCGGCTACAAGCGCAACCTCTACGAGGGCGGCGTACGGATCCCCCTCGTCGCCTGGGGCCCCGGCCGGGTCCGGCAGGGCACCACCGACCGCCCCACCCCCCTGACCGACGTCCTGCCCACCCTCGCCGAGCTCGCCGGCGCCCCCGCCCCCGCCGACGTGGACGGGCTCTCCGCCGCACCCCTGCTCGCCGGCAGCCCCGACTCGGCCCGCCACGGACACCTGTACTGGTTCCGCGACGAACTGGGCGTCACCGCCCGCGCCAACGCCCAGGACGCCAAACGCGCCACCTGGCTCGCCGAGGCGGTCCGCCGCGAGAACTGGAAGGCCGTGCGCTTCGCCCCCGAACGCGACCACGCCCTCCCCGACGCGAAATGGCAGGTGGAGCTGTACGACCTGGCCGCCGACCCCGGCGAGACCCGCGACCTCGCCGCGACGTACCCGGCCAGGGCCGCGGAACTGGTGGCGCTGATGCGCGCCTCCTGGAAGGACCCCTATCCCCGGACCGGATTCGGCACCCGCCTGACACCGCCCGCCCTGGCCGTCCCGGGCGAGGCCTTCACCGTCACCGCCACCCTCGACAACGGCTCCGCGCGCCCGTGGACCACCGCCGCGCTCGCCCTGCGCGCCCCCGCCGGATGGACCGTGGCCCCCGCCTCCCCGGCCGCCGCGGACCGGCTTCCCGCAGGGGGCCGCCTCACCGCGTCCTGGCAGGTCACCCCGCCCGCGAACGCCGCCCCCGCGACCGCGTGGACCCTCACCGCCGAAGGCACCGCCCTCGCCCCCGGCGGCCCCGTCCGCTACCCGGCGACGGCGACCGTCCCCACCCCGCCGCCGGCCCCCACCCGCGACTCCTACCTCTCCGACCTCACCTGGATCAGCGCGACGAACGGATGGGGACCGGTGGAACGCGACGCCTCGAACGGGAAGAACGCCGCCGGGGACGGCCCGCCGATCTCCTTCGGGGGCACCACCTACCCCAAGGGCCTCGGCGTCCACGCACCCAGCGACATCGCCTACCACCTCGGCGGGAGCGCCGCACGGTTCACCGCGCTCGTCGGCATCGACGACTTCTCCGCCCGGCAGAGCGCCCTCGGCGCCACCCGCGCCAAGGTCTACGGAGACGGCCGCCCCCTGCTGACCACCCCCGTCCTCACGGCGGCGGGCGGCCCGGTCGCGGTCGACGTCGACGTACGCGGCGTGCGCTTGCTGCGGCTGGTGGTCGAGGACGCCAACGACCGGACGTCCTTCGACCACACCTCCTGGGCCCTGGCCCGCGTCACGGTGGCCTGACCCCCTCCGGCCCGCCTACCGAAGGGAGTCGAACGAGTCCCGGGCGCTGAAGTGGTACACCCCGACCCTCGGGCGGGACACGGCGGCGGGGGTGGCGAGCGGCCGGCTGGTGCCGGCCGCGCCGGTCAACTCGTCACGGGAGGACGGCAGAAGCCCCGAACGGGTCCGCGGCCACCCGGAACCCTATGTTCCCCGTCGAGCTGTCGGCGGTGTTCGAGCTGCGGGCCGCCACTCGGTAGCGGTTGCAGTAGGAGTCGTGGCACAGGTACGAGCCCCCGCGCATCGCGCGGGAGGACTCCTCGCCCGGGGTGAACGGGTCCGCGCACCACTCCCAGACGTTGCCGACGGTGTTGTACAGGCCGAAGCCGTTGGGCCGGAAGGACTTCACGGGAGCCGTGGAGACATGGCCGTCGGCGGCGGTGTTGACCGCGGGGAACTCCCCCTGCCAGATGTTGCACATGTGGCGTCCGCCGGGGGTGAGTTCGTCGCCCCACGGGTAGCGCCGCTGCTCCAGCCCGCCCCGGGCGGCGTACTCCCACTCGGCCTCGGTGGGCAGCCGGGTGCCGGACCAGGCGCAGTAGGCGAGGGCGTCGTTCCAGGAGACGTGGACGACGGGGTGGTGCTGACGGCCGGTCACGTCCGAGCCCGGCCCCTCGGGGCTGCGCCAGGAGGCCCCCTCCACGGCCCGCCACCACGGAACGCCCGCCACCGGCGGCGAGACGGCGGCGACCCGCTCCCCGAGGAAGGCGCCGAAGGCGAACGAGAACCCGAAGCGCTCGGCCTCGGTGACGTGGCCCGTGGCCTTGACGAAGGTGGCGAACCCGGCGTTGGTCACGGTCGTGGCCGCGATCCGGAAGGGCGCCACGGCCACCTCGCGGACCGGCCCCTCGGCATCGGCGGGGAACCCGTCGGGGTCGTCGGTGCCCATCAGGAACCGGCCGCCCGGCAGCGCGAGCAGCTGCCGGGCCACCCGCGAGGGCCCGGCCGCCCGGGCCGGCGGGCCGAGGGCGAGCGCGGGGGAGTGGGCGTGGCCGGGGGTGCAGCAGTCGGGCATGTCGCTCCGTCGGGACGGGGCCGGCCGGGCCCCGGGGACGGGCGCCCGGCCGGCGGGGTGATCGGGCGGCGGCGTCAGCGGCCGGTGGCGGTGGCGGAGTCCGGGACCCGGCCCGGCCAGTCCACGATGCGCACCGCCGCGCCGGCCGCCTCCTCGCCCCGGCACTGGGCGTGGTGGCGGCGGGCGATGGCGTCGAGGTCGAGGTGGGGGGCGAAGGCCGGGTGCGCCGCCAGCCGGCGGGCGTAGGACCACAGCCGAGGGTGGTCGGTGAGCCGGTACACGGCCTCCGCGTCCAGGTGCCAGCGGTGCACGGTGTCCAGCTGGACCAGGGTCACCCACAACTGCACGTCGGCTGCGGTCGGTTCCCCGCCCAGCACGTACGGGGCGGAGGTGAGCCGGCGGTCCAGCGCGCCCAGGGAGCGCAGCAGGACCCCGAGTGCCGCCTCGCGCGCCGCGGGGTCGGCGCCGGAGCGGCCCGCGCGCTGCGCCGCCGCGTTGACGCCCTGCTCGCAGAGCCGGCCCACGGCGCCGATCCGCCGGTCGGCGCCGTCCGGGTACAGGCGGGGGCCGCCGGCGGCGAACCGCCGCCCCAGGTCCTCGAGGATGTCCGGGGCGTGCGTGCTGACGATCCGTCCGGTCCAGTCGTCACTGAGCACCGGGGCCACCGCCGGCCCGGGGTACAGGTGCGCACTGGCCTGGTACAGCGGGCGCAGCGCCAGGTGTCCGCCGTCGGGCGCGTCGGGCACGGCGGGCAGCGGGGTCACGGGGAGGGCCTCGTCCAGGCCCAGCAGGCTGTGGGTGATCGCGATCCGCAGACAGAACGGACCCGAGGGCGAGAGGTGCAGCCGGTAGCGGTGCGGGACGGCCGGGTAGCCGCTGCGCGCGTCACGGCCGATCCGGCCGCGGAAGGACGGCACGGCTTTGGGGGAAGTGGCGGACATGCGTCTCCCTGGGAGTGCTCGGTCACGGGCGTGCGAGGAGGACGGCCGGTGACGGCTCCGGTGCGGCCGGGACCGGCGGGTGCGTGCGCGGAGGCTCAGCGGCGGGCGTGGGAGGGGCCGCCGGGGTGCGGGGGATTCGCCGCACTGCACACGCGCAGGAGGTCGATGTGCCGGCGGGAGGTCAGCAGGGGGCGCGGCAGCGGCGGCACGGCGGTGCGTCCGCCGTCGGTGCCGTGGTTCCGCGCAGAACAGCCCATGATTCCCTACCGGTTCACCAGGATTCGCCGTTGTGGAGTCTCGGCCGGTGCCCGGCCGCTGTCAAGACCGCCCGGCGGCCCGCACGCCGGGCGCGGGCCGGTGCCCGCCACGCGCGGCGGCACCGGCTCCGCGCGGGGCCGTGCCCCGGGTAGCCGGTGCCGCCGCGCCGGGCGTGACCGGGTGTTACTTGGCGCCGAGGCCGCCGTCGGCGACCTCGGGCTTGCCTGCGGTCTTGAGGACCTTGTTGAGGAGGGTGAGGTCGTAGATGCCGGTGAGGTCGGGCTTGTCGAGGAGTTTGGCCTTGACGGCCCAGTCGGCTTCGGTCTTGAGGGTGGAGGCGAGGGGGTCGTCGGTGACGAGGATGGACTGCCAGGCGGGGTCGAGGATCTT
>NZ_JBFBGN010000136.1:0-17538 GCF_040684675.1 Streptomyces sp. NPDC089915
CCCCGGTCCGGGGCGGACGGTGAGCACGGGCGGCCCGTACCGGGGTCCGGCCCCGCCGCGGCGGCCGCCGCCCGCGCCCTCGCCGAGGCCGGGCACGGCCACCTCGGCGGACACCTGGAACTCCGCGCCTACGGACCGGCGCCCCGCCCGCAGGACGCCGCCGACGCGGCCCGCCGGGCGGTGCGGCGGGCCCTCGCCGCCTGACCGGCCCCGCCCCAGACCTCCCTCCAGCTCCTCCCAGAGAACGGGTACTCCACCCATGACCACCACCGCCACCACCGGCACCGACACTCCCGGCTCCGCCGCACCGCAGCGGCCGCCGGTCCCCTGGGGCCGCGTCGTCTCCCTCGTCAGCGGGCAGGCCGCCGTCCAGCTCGGCAGCTTCGCCCTGCTCATCGCGATGAACTGGACCGCCGTCGAGATCGGCGGCACCCGCGCCGTCACCCTGCTCATGCTCGCCGCGACCGTCCCCCGGGCCCTGATGCTGATCTTCGGCGGGGCCTTCGCCGACACGCTCGGGCCCCGGTTCGTGCTGCTGCGCACCACCAGTGCCCGCGTGGCGGTCCTCGCGGCGGGCGCCGTCGTCGTCGCCGGCACCCACACCCTGTGGCCGCTGGTGGTGATCGCCCTCGTCGAAGGGGTGCTGCTGGGCCTGGCCGGACCCGCCTCGGGCGTCCTGCTGCCGATGTTCGCCCGCGGGGACCAGCTCGCCCGCGCCAACTCCCTCTACTCGATGGTCCTGCGGGTCGCCCCCATCCTCGGCGCGCCCGCCGGAGCCTTCCTGATCACCGTCGGCGAACTGTGGGTGGCCCTGGCCGTCGCGGCCCTCACCGGCGCCGTCTGGCTCGGCTGCCTCCTCCACGTCACCCACGGCTTCACCCGGCCCGAGCCGGAGCCCGGCGTCTCCCTGGTCAAGCGCTCCGGCGACGGCTTCCGGCTGCTCGCCCGCCACCCCCGGCTGCGCTGGATGTTCCTCGCCTCCCTCTGCCTGGACCTCGCCTTCTCCTGGCCCGCCGAGGTCGCCCTGCCCCTGCTGGTCTCCGAGCGGGGCTGGGGCGTCGGCGCGGTCGGCGTGGTCCTCGCCGCCTTCAGCATCGGGGCCCTCGGCTCCAGCGCCCTCGGCGCCGCCCTCGCGCACCGCATCCCCATGTACGTCCGCCTCGTCGTCACCGGCGCCGGACTGGCCGCGGGCATCCTCGTCATGGCCCTCATGCCCTCCGTGGTCTCCCTGACCGCCGTCGCCGCCGCCGTGGGCCTGCTCTCCGGCCTCAACGGGCCCGCCATCGTGACCCTCTACCAGCAGTCCGCGCCCGAGGAGCGGATGGGCGCGGCGATGTCCACCCTGTCCCTCGCCGGCATCGGCACCGCCCCCCTCTCCATCGCCGTCTTCAGCTCCCTCTCCCTGTGGCTCGGCGTCCAGACCACCTGGCTGGTCTGCGGGGCCATCGCCTTCGTCTCCCCGGTCGCCGCCGTCCTCGCCCTGCGCCACCCGGCCCGCGCCGAGGAGCCCGCGCCCACCCCCGCCGCCGCCGACCTGCCCGTGCCCGCCGCCGTCTGAAGGGAAGCCCCGATGACCGTCCTGACCGTCCCCCGGCTGCTGCTCCCGCGGCGGCTGACCGACCCCGGACCCGACCCGGGCCCCGGCGACCGGGGAGGCACCGCCGGGAGCGGGACCAGCGGCATCACGGTGACCGCCCGGCCCGCCCCGGGACCCGAGGTGTGGCTGGTGGAGACCACCGAGTACCGCGACCACGCCCACCGCCGGGCCCCCGCCACCCTGGACGCCCAGGAGCTCGCCCGGGCCGCCGAGTTCGTCCGCGACTCGGACCGCGACTCCTACGTCTGCGCCCACGTGGCCCTGCGCCGCCTCCTCGGCGCCTACCTGGGCCTGTCCCCCCGCGAGGTCACCGTGGAACGCGCCCCCTGCGCCCACTGCGACGAACCCCACGGACGGCCCGTGCTGCCGGGCGGCACCCTCCACTTCTCCCTCTCCCACGGGGCGGGCCTGAGCCTGCTGGCCTTCGCGACCGCCCCGGTCGGCGTGGACGTGGAGGAACTGGTCCCGGCCGCCACCATCGCGGAGACCGCCTCGGTCCTGCACCCCCGGGAGGCCGCCGAACTCGCCCTGCTGCCCGCCGCGGACCGCCCCCTGGCCTTCACCCGGGTCTGGACCCGCAAGGAGGCCTACCTCAAGGGCCTGGGGGTCGGCCTCTCCGCCGACCCGGCCGCCGACTACGTCGGCTCCGGCCCGCTCCCCGCGGCCGTCCCCGGCTGGTCCCTCCTCGACGTCTCCGTACCCGAGGGCCACTGCGCCGCCGTAGCGCTCCGCACCCCCTGACACCCGGCCCCCCGCCCCCGCCCACCAGGGCGCGGGACGGGGGGCGGGTGCGTCGGGGATGCCCCAAGGCGACCGGCGTCCGGCCCTCCGGGCTCAAGTCGGCGGCGCGTCCTCCTCGCCGTCGCCGTCACCGTCGCCCGCGAGGGGCATGAAGCCGATGCACTCCACGTCGATCTGGTCGGCCAGCTCCACCAGGGCGTTGGCCAGGCCGAGGGTCGTGCCCGGGTCGAGATACGTCTCGCCGTCGTACACCGAGTGCAGCCAGCCGCCCGCGAGGCGGCGCAGCAGGGCGGTGACCTCGTCCGCGGGGATCAGCAGCCCGCCGTCCGCCACCGAGACCAGGGGTACGTACGCGTTCACGGCGCCTCCTCCACGTGCCTTCAGTCTTCGGGCCCGGCCGCGGCGATCGCGGCGAGGGCGGATCCCGGGTCCTGCTCCACCACGAGGTCGCCGAGGCTGACGAGGCCGACGAGCTCGCCGTCCCCGGTCACCACCGGCAGGCGGCGCAGGGCCTTGCGGCGCATGAGGGCGATGGCCTCGTCCACGCCGTCGTCGGGCCGGACGGTGAGCGGGTCGGTGGTGCAGACGGCGTCCACGGTCGTCCCGGCGGGGTCCCGGCCGTCGGCCATGGCGCGGACGACGAGGTCCCGGTCGGTCAGGATGCCGCGCAGCCTGCCCCGGTCGACGACGAGCACGTCCCCGATGTCGGCGTCGCGCATCACCCGTGCCGCCTCGGCGAGCGAGGTCGGCCGCTCGACGGCCACCGGGTTCCCGGTCATCACCTCGTGCACACGACGGGTCATCGCTCCTCCCAGGTCCGGATCCCTCGGAGCCCGCCGCCGGATCCCACGCCGGCCACGGCTCCCACCGGGCGGCTACCCGCCCCGGGGCCGGGCAATCACCGCGGTCCGGGACGGGCCCGGAATCCGGGGCGGACCCGGGCCGGGGCGGGCCCGGAAGCCGAGGCGGCGCGGGCCGGGGCGGGCCCGGGAGCCGAGGCCGCGCGGCGCGGGCCGGGGCGGGGCGGCTCAGGCGGTGGGGGCGGGGGCCGGGAGGACCGTGGCCAGGCGGCGTAGGGCCGAGCGGCGCTGGACCAGGGCCAGGCCCGCCACCCCCGCGCCGAGCGCCAGCCAGCCGGCCGGTCCCGCGACCATGACGGCGCCGGTCAGCAGCAGCGGGCCGACGGCCTTCTGGGTGGACGGGGAGATGCCGGCCACTCCCAGGTACGAGGCCCGCGCCTCCCCCGGCGCCAGCGAGACGGCCAGCTCCCAGGAGCAGACCGAGCGCACCAGCTCGGCGGCGGTGACCAGGACCGCCGCGCCGAGCAGGGTGGCGGTCGCGGTCCAGGGGCCGTGGGCGGGGGTCAGCGCGAGCAGCGCGCAGGCGGCGAGCAGGAAGAGCCCGTACCAGGCGACGGCGCCGGCCGCCTGGTACGGGGTGCGGACCCGGGCCGACACGGTGAGCTGGAGGACCACGACGAGCACGGTGTTGACGGCGAGGAACGCCGGGACGACGGCGTGCGGCGCGTCGGTGTGGTGGACGAGCCACAGCGGCAGGCCGACGTTGAGCAGCGAGTCGTCCAGGTTGAGGGGCATGTCCAGCAGGACGAAGCGGAGGTAGCCCCGGTCCCGCCAGGGGCTCCGGCGGCCGGACGGGGCGGCCTCGGAGGGGCTCCCGCCGGACGGGACGGCGTCGCCCTTCGGCCGGGCGGGGCCGACCAGGCGTCCGTGGCCGTGCGGTTCGCGGGTGCGCCACACCAGGACGGAGGCGACCAGGAAGGACAGGGCGTTGCCGAGGATGAGCACCTCGTACGCGCCCCGGGTGCCGACGGCGAGGCCGATGGCGGCGAGACCGGCGCCGACGGCGTACCCGGCGTTGGCGGCGCTGCGCGACAGGGCCTGGTAGGTGGCGCGGCGGTCGCCCGCCACCCGGGTGGCGAAGAGCATCTCCAGGGTTTTGGCGGCCCGGTCGCCGAGCTGGGTGAGGGCCACGATCGGCAGGAGCAGCTCGAAGCGGGTGACGACGAGCATCGCGCAGAGGGCGGCGAGCCGCAGCAGGTGGCAGGCGATCAGGAGGGGGCGTACGGGGAACCGGTCGGCCAGGTGGCCGGCGAGCGGGGAGCCCGCGATGCCGGCGATCGCGCCGACGCCGAGCATCAGGCCGAGGCGGGTGGCGTCGAGGCCGACGACGAAGGTGAAGAAGAGGACGGAGGCGGCGGCCCAGACGCCGGTTCCGGTGCGGTCGAGGAGCTGGGCGAACAGCATGATCCGCGCGTCCCGCCCACCGGGCGGCCGCCGCAACTGCGCGATCAGCCCACCCGGTCCCCCGCCCGGCCCCCCGCCCGGGGCGGGGCCGGTCGCCGTGGCGGCGCCCGCGCCCGCACCCGGGCCCCGGCTCGGGGCCCCGCTCGGGGCCCCGCCGGGGCCGGTTTCGTCGCCGTTCCGCTCTGTCGTGCCGCGCCGCCCCATGCCGGGCCTCCGCCTTCCCCCGTCCGAAAGTATCTCGATGTCGAGATACCAGGCCGTAGCCTGCCCTCCCAACTATCTCGACGTCAAGATATTTCGGACGGGGGACCATCCGGGCTCTAGCCCGCCAGGAGCGTCGCGGCCACCCCCGCCGGGACCGGGGCGAGCCCCGCCGGGCGGGTGGTGAAGGTGCCCCGGCCCTGGGTGCGGCCGCGCAGGCGGGACGCGTAGCCGAACAGTTCGGCCAGCGGCACCGTCGCCGTCACCACCGCCGTCCCGGCCCGGGTGGCCGAGCCGGTGACCCGGCCGCGCCGGGCGGCGAGGTCGCCGAGGACCGCGCCGACCGCCTCGTCCGGGACGGTCACCGTGACCTCCGCGACCGGCTCCAGGAGCTCCAGCGTGCTGGCCCGCAGGGCCTCGCGCAGCGCGAACCGGCCGGCCGCGCGGAAGGCGAACTCCGAGGAGTCCTTGGAGTGGGTCGCCCCGTCCGTCAGGACGACCCGCAGCCCCGTCACCGGATGCCCGCCGAGGGGACCCTCGGCGAGGGCGTCCCGGCAGCCCGCCTCCACGGCCCGGGCGTACTCCTGCGGAACCCGGCCGCCGACCACCGTCGAACGGAACGCGAAGCCCGGCTCGCCCAGCGGCTCGACGTCGATCACCACATGGGCGAACTGGCCCGCCCCGCCCTCCTGTTTGACGTGCCGGTAGACCAGTCCGGAGACCCCGGCGACCACGGTCTCCCGGTAGGAGACCCGCGGCCGGCCCACGACGACCTCCACGCCCTGGTCCCGGCGGATCTTCTCCACCGCGACCTCCAGATGGAGCTCGCCCAGACCCGACAGCACGGTCTGCCCGGTCTCCGCGTCGGTCCGGACCACCAGCGAGGGGTCCTCCTCGGCGATCCGGGCCAGCGCGGCGGAGAGCCGGCCGGTGTCGGTGCTGCGGCCCGCCTCGACCGCCACCGACACCACCGGATCGGCCACCGTGGGCGGTTCGAGCAGCAGCGGGGCGCCGGGCGCGCACAGGGTGCTGCCCGCCCGGGCCGTCTTGGGCCCGATCACCGCGACGATGTCACCCGCCACCGCCTCCTCCCGTTCCTCGTGCCGGTCCGCCTGCACCCGCAGGATCCGCCCGATCCGTTCCGTCCTGCCCGTACCGGGGTCCAGTACGGTGTCGCCCTTGCGCAGGGTGCCCGCGTAGAGGCGTACGTACGTCAGCCGTCCGGTCGCCGTCGCCGTCACCTTGAAGGCGAGGGCGGCCAGCGGCTCCGCCGGGTCGGCGGGGCGGCCCTGCACCGCCGGCATGTCGGCCGGCGACGGCAGGTACGCCACGACGGCGTCCAGCAGCGGTTCGATCCCGCGGTTGCGGTAGGCCGAGCCGCACAGCACCACGACGCCGTCCCCGGCGAGGGTCAGCTCGCGCAGGGCGCGGGCCAGTGTCGCCGCGGTGAGGGAGCCCGCCGCGCAGAACTCCTCCAGGGCGTCCGCGTGGAGTTCGGCCACCGTCTCCTCCAGCAGCCGGCGCCGCCGCCGCGCCTCCTCCAGCAGCTCTTCGGGGACGGGTGCCGTCTCGTGGGATTCGGCGCCCGCGCCCCACAGCAGGGCGCGCATCCGCAGCAGGTCGACGACGCCGGTGAAGGCGTCCTCGCGGCCGACGGGCAGCTGGACGACCAGGGGGACGGCGCCGAGCCGGTCCCGGATCGAGGCCACCGCCGCGTCGAGGTCGGCGCCGGCCCGGTCCAGCTTGTTGACGAACGCGATGCGCGGCACGCCGTGCCGGTCCGCCTGCCGCCACACCGATTCGCTCTGCGGCTCGACCCCGGCGACGGCGTCGAACACGGCGACGGCCCCGTCGAGCACGCGCAGCGAGCGCTCGACCTCGTCGGCGAAGTCGACGTGGCCGGGGGTGTCGATCAGGTTGATCCGGTGCCCGTCCCAGGCGCAGCTGACGGCCGCCGCGAAGATGGTGATGCCGCGGGCGCGCTCCTGGGCGTCGAAGTCGGTGACGGTCGTCCCGTCGTGGACCTCGCCCCGCTTGTGGATGGTGCCGGTCGCGAACAGGATCCGCTCGGTGACGGTGGTCTTGCCCGCGTCGACGTGGGCGAGGATGCCGAGGTTGCGGACGGCGGTGAGGGGGTGGGCGGTGGTGTGGGTACGGGTGCGCATGGCCCGGGTCCTTTCGGATGCCGTGGTGCGGAGGAAGGGGGCGGCGCGATTCCCGTGTGCGTGCGCACGTCCGCGGCACCGGTCCTGACACAGGGTCATGAGCGGTCGCGGGAGGCCCGGTTCGGGGCCGTAGTGGATACGTCACACGGGGGACGGTGACAGCCGCGCAGCTGTTACCGCGCGGTGCGAGACACCGGGATCACGTCGTACCGGGCCGGGGGAACGAGGGCGGCGGCGGTGTGCGTACGCATGGCCCGGTTCCCCTTCTCTTCGTCCGACGGCATGAGGCGCGCGGGCCGTTTCGGCGGCGCGCACGGCGAGTGTAGGCAGTGCGCGCCGGCCGGGGCACCGTATTTTCCGCGGCCCCCGGTTCGCCGGCCGCCCCGCCTCAGACCAGGAGGCGCTCGCGCAGCCGGGCGGCGGTGGCCGGGGTGATGCCGACGGCGTCGGCGAGGTAGCCGGACGGGGAGCCGTAACGGGTCGTCAGATCGGCGAGGACCAGGGCCATGACGTCGGCCGGGGCGCGGCCGTACGAGGGCCAGAGCAGGGTGCGGCCGGGGTGGGCGGCGTGCCAGTCGGCGGTGAGGCGGGCGGTGGCGAGCTCGGTGAGGGCGAAGTCGGCCAGGATCTGAACTCCTGTGTCGGGTGCGGCGGTTGTGCCACCAGGATGCCTCATCCCACGCCGGAGCCGATGTCCCACAGGCGGGTGTCCGTGCGGCTCGCCGACCAGTGCCCGGGCAGGGAGAGCCGCACCCGCGCGAGCGCCCCGCCGGGACCCGCCCGGCGGGGCGCTCGCGGCCGTCCGGCCCGGGTCAGCCCCTGGGCAGGACCGTGGAGAGGACCGAGGGGAGCGGGTACCAGTCCGCCGAGGTGATCGAGGCGTGGCGGGAGGCCATCAGGGCCACCCGGTCGCGGGCCTGGGCCTCCGTGGGGTGGACGCCGTCGATCGCCGGGGCCACGTTCTGGGCGTCCGTGGCGATCAGCAGGTAGTGGTTGCGGTCGTACCAGGAGGTGTCGATCGAGCCCGGGGCGTAGGCGCTCGCGTCACCGTCGAAGACGACGAACCAGGGGCGCAGGGCCGGGTCCGCGTAGCGGGTGCGGGGGTCGCCCGCCTCGGCGCGGTGCACCGCCGGGAAGGCGGCGGCCGTGGCGAGGTGGCCGCGCAGGTGCTCGGCGTACTCGCGGTCCGTCCAGAGCTTGTCCGCGGCGTTGCCCTCCTCGACCGTGCCGGGGATCAGCTCCACCAGGAACCGGCCCGCCATCCCCGAGCGGGTGGGCCAGGCGCCGGCGCGGGCCGCCGTGTCGAGGTCGGGGTGGCCCGCGGCGAGCTGTCCCGGGGTGTAGAGGGCGTCGCCGAGCTTCGAGGTGAGGAGGGCGTCGAGGGCGGCGGGGCCGCGGCCCAGGTTCGCGGCGAAGCCGTCCTTCATCTCCAGCTTGAGGACGACGGGGCGGTGGCCGGGGTGGGCGTCGTGCCAGCTGCGGATGTCGGAGAGGCAGCCCGCGAGGTTCTGGTCGCGGGACTTCGTGCGCAGCTGGGCGGCGGTGGCGGCGTTCTCGCAGTTGCTGTCGTTGCCGAAGGGGTTGTCGTGGGAGACCCGCCACGAGCTGCCGAAGAAGTTGGTCCAGACGTCCAGCTCCAGCATCGCCGCCCCGGAGTCCAGGGCGTCCGCGAGGTAGGGGTACTTGGCCTTCTCGTAGGCGTTGTGGACCCCCACGCCGGTGGAGGCGGCGTACGGGAGGTCGCCGGTAGCCGCCGAGGCGGGGGTGGCGGACACGGCGAGGGCCGCGAGGGCGGCGGTCAGTAGGGCGGCTGCTGCGCGCAGGCGGGTGCGGATGGGCATGGGTGTGCGGCTCCCCTGGTTACCGGTTGGTAAGGCGCCTGGAGCGTAGGTGAGTTGGATGAAGAGCGGAAGGACTCGGGATGACCGTCCGGGAGCGGGGTGTGAGGAGGGGCACATTCCGGCCGGGAACCCCGGGGTGCGGCCGGCCGTTCCGGGGGGTTGACGGGTGATCCTCGGCGGCGGGAGTGGCGCGATGACGGGCAGGGCCGTACGGGTCTGCGTGCTGGCCGGGGTGTGCTGCGCCCTGGTGGCCGCCGGGGTGGCCTTCGGCCTGGGGCGGATGGGGACCGTCGTCCGCGGGGACGCGGAGACGGGGCGGTACGTGCAGGACGCCGCGCTCGCCGACGAGGCCGCCGCCGCGGCCCTGAAGAAGCTGACCGAGGGCGGCCCGGAGGCCGCCCCGCCGGTGCGGGGCTTCGCGGAGGGTGACTGGAAGCCGTCCGAACCGCTGGAGGCCGCCGACGTGCCGGCCGAACCGGCCGTCGGGGCGCTGTTCTCGCCCGGGCTGGACTGGGACGACGACCACCACTGCTCGGGGAGCGTGGTGCACTCCGCCGGCGGGGACCTGGTCGTCACCGCGGCCCACTGCGTGTACGCGGGCGGGTTCCGCGGCAACCTGGCCTTCGTGCCCGGCTACGAGGAGGGGAAGGCGCCCTACGGGGTGTGGGTGCCCACCCGGATCGACGTCGACCCCCGGTGGGTGCGCGACTCCGACCCCGACGTCGACGTGGCCTTCATACGGGTGCGCCGGGCCGGGCACCCCGGACAGCGGCTGGAGGACGTCACGGGGGCCAACCCGGTCCGCTTCGGCCAGCAGCTGCCGGTGCCGGCGCGGCTGGTGGGGTACCCGAACGACACCGAACGGCCGCTGGGCTGCTCCAACACGGCCGTCGCCGACGGGCCGGCGCAGCTGCGGTTCGACTGCGCGGACGTGCCGAACGGAACCAGCGGCGGCCCCGTGCTGACCTCGGCGAACAGCCTGATCGGGGTCATCGGCGGGCGCGACGGGGGCGGCGACGAGACCACCTCGTACAGCAGCTACTTCGGCGACGACGTGCGGGCCCTGTACGAGCGGGCCGTGCGCGGGTAGCCCGGGCCCGCGCACGGTCCGCGCGGGCGGCGGGCCCTCGGTCCACGGGTGGCGGAGGTCCGCGCCGGTGGCGATCTGCCAGGCGAAGGACGCCTGCGCCGCCGCGCGCCGCTGGAGGGCCCGGCACTCGGCGGGGACCCGGTCCGGCCGGCAGGCCCGCCAGGGCCTCGTCCAGGGCCTGCGCCGTGGCGGCGGCCACCGTCATGCCGTGCCCGTACACCGGGTTGAAGCGGCAGGCCGCGTCCCCGAAGACGAGGAGCCCGTCGGGCCGGCGCTCCAGCCGCTGGGTGGTTGTCCGGAGTGTCGTCCATCTTCCGAGTGTGGGGCGGCGGTCGGGGGCGGGGCAGGTTCCGTCCGGGGCGGACGGGGGCGCGGCGGGGGCGGACGGGGGCGGACACCCGCGCGGCGGCCGGGGCGGGGCCTCCGGGGCGGCGGCCGGGGCGGGCCCCGGGGCGGTGTCGTTCCTGGTCACCCTGGCACCGGGGCCGGGGCCGCGCCCCAGTAAGCTGCGGGTCCGTCCCGCGCATCCGCCCTCTCCCGTTCCCGAGGTACCGCCGTGAGCTCCGCAGCACCCCCCATAGCCGTGGCGGTCGTCGGCCTCGGGGCCGACGGCTGGGCCGGGCTCACCGCCGCCGCCCGGGAGGCGCTGGCCGGCGCCGAGGTGCTCATCGGCGGGCCCCGGCAGCTGGACCTGCTGCCGGCCGGCGAGTGCGCCGGGCTGCGGATCGCGTGGCCGAGCCCGCTGCGCCCGGCCGTGCCGAAGCTGATGGCCGAGCACGCCGGGCGCCGGATCGCCGTCCTGGCCAGCGGGGACCCGATGTTCTACGGGATCGGCCGCGCCCTCGGCGAGGAGCTGGGGCCCGACGCGCTCCACGTCCACCCGCACCCCTCCTCCGTCTCCTACGCCTGCGCCCGCCTGGGCTGGCCGGTGGAGGACACCGAGGTGCTGACCGCGGTCGGCCGCCCGGTGGCCCGGGTGGCGGCCGCGCTGCACGAGGGGCGGCGGCTGCTGGTGCTGAGCGCCGGGGCGGCGACCCCGGCCGCGATCGCCGCCCTGCTGCGGGAGCGGGGCTTCGGCCCGAGCCGGATGCGGGTCCTCGAACAGCTCGGCTCCGAGCGCGAGGACGCGTACGAGGGCACCGCGGCCGACTGGCACCGCGAGCCCGGCGACCCCCTCAACGTCGTCGCCGTGGAGTGCCGGCGGGATCCTGACGCCGCGGTCCCCCGGCTCGGCGCCACCCCCGGCCTGCCCGACGCCGCGTACGAGCACGACGGGCAGCTCACCAAGCGCCACGTCCGCGCCGCCACCCTCTGCGCCCTGGCCCCCGCCCCCGGCGAACTGCTGTGGGACATCGGCGGCGGCTCCGGCTCGATCGGCATCGAGTGGATGCGCACGCACCCCTCCTGCCGCGCCGTGGCCGTCGAGCGGGTCCCCGAACGGGCCGCGCGCATCACCCGCAACGCGGACGCACTCGGCGTGCCGGGGCTGCGCGTGGTCGTCGGCGCCGCCCCGGCGGCGCTGGACGGACTGCCCGTGCCCGACGCGGTGTTCATCGGCGGCGGGCTCACCGCCCCGGGCCTGCTCGACGCCGCGTGGGCGGCGCTGGCGCCCGGCGGCCGGCTGGTCGTCAACACCGTGACGCTGGAGTCGGAGGCGGTCCTCGCCGGGCAGCACCGGCGCCTCGGCGGCGAGCTGGTGAAGCTGGCCGTCTCGCACGCCGTCCCGGTGGGCGGTTTCACGGGCTGGCGGCAGGCGATGCCCGTCACGCAGTGGTCCGTGACCAAGCCCGCGGGGACGCCGCGAGCGCCGCGCCCCGCCGAGACCCCCTGACGCGGACCCCGTGACCAAGCCGAAGACACCAGGAGACTGACATGACCGTGTACTTCATCGGCGCGGGCCCCGGCGCCGCCGACCTCATCACCGTACGCGGCGCCCGCACCCTCGCCGCCGCCCCCGTCTGCCTCTACGCCGGCAGCCTGGTCCCGCGCGAGCTGCTCGACGAGTGCCCCGAGGGGGCCCGGCTGGTCGACACCTCGCGGCTGAACCTCGACGAGATCATCGCCGAGTGCGTCCGGGCCCACGAGGCGGGCCTGGACGTGGCGCGGCTGCACTCCGGCGACCCCTCCATCTTCAGCGCCGTCGCCGAGCAGATGCGCCGGCTCGACGCGCACGGCATCCCGTACGAGGTGGTCCCGGGCGTCCCCGCGTTCGCGGCGGCGGCCGCCGCGCTCAAGCGGGAGCTGACCGTCCCGACCGTCGGCCAGACCGTCATCCTGACCCGGATCGCCCAGCAGGCCACCCCGATGCCGCCCGGCGAGGACCTGGCCACGCTCGGCCGCAGCGGCGCCCTGCTGGTGCTGCACCTGGCCACCCGCTACGTGGACCGGGTCGTGGACGAGCTGCTGCCGCACTACGGGGCCCAGTGCCCGGTGGCCGTGGTGGCGATGGCCAGCCGCCCCGACGAGCTGATCCTGCGCGGGACGCTCGCCGACATCGCCGCCCAGGTCAAGGAGGCGGGCCTGGTGCGCACCGCCGTCATCGTGGTGGGCCGCACGCTCGGCGCCGAGCAGTTCCGCGACAGCCACCTCTACTCCCCCGAGCGCGACCGGCATGTCTGCTGAACCGCCCGCCGTACGGGAGCCCGCCCGGCACGTCCTGGTCCTGGGCGGGACCACCGAGGCCCGCCGGCTGGCGGAGGCGCTGGCCGCGGACCCCGCGTACGCGTCCGCGTACCGGGTGACGAACTCCCTCGCGGGCCGGGTCGGCGCGCCCGTGCTGCCGCCGGGCGAGACCCGGATCGGGGGCTTCGGCGGGGCCGAGGGCCTGGCCCGGTGGATCACCGCGCACGGCGTCACGCACGTCGTCGACGCCACGCACCCCTTCGCGGAGCGGATGAGCTTCCACGCGGCCGAGGCGGAGGCGCTGACGGGCGTACCGACGCTGGCGCTGCGCCGGCCCGGCTGGAGTCCGGGCCCGGGCGACGCCTGGACCTTCGCGGACGACCTCGCGGGGGCGGCCGCCCTGCTGCCCTCGCTGGGCCGGCGGGCCTTCCTGACCACCGGCCGGACGGGCCTGCACCTGTTCGCCCACCTCGCCGACACCTGGTTCCTGGTGCGTTCGGTGGACCCGCCGCAGGGGCCGGTGCCGCCGCGCATGGAGCCGCTGCTGGCGCGCGGGCCCTTCGGCCTGGAGCAGGAGCGGGAGTTGCTGGCCCGGCACCGCGTCGACGTGCTCGTCACCAAGGACAGCGGCGGAGACGCGACCGCGCCCAAGCTGGCGGCGGCCCGCGAGGCCGGGATCCCGGTCCTGGTCGTGCGCCGTCCGCCGGTGCCGCCGGGCGTGGCGCGCGCGGAGTCGGTGGACGCGGCGCTGCGGTGGCTCGGCGACGGGGGCCGCACCCTCTAGTGTGAAGGGATGCGGATACGTCACGCCCTCGTCCTGGTCCTCGCCGCCACGTCGGCGCTCGTCACCGCATGCGGCGGGAGCCCGGCGCCCGAGCCCAAGGGCTGGGAGCCCGACGACGCGCTCCAGCGGGCCGACGAGAGCCTGGGCAAGGACCTCACGGCCGGCGCCCGCGTGACGGCGCGGGGGACGGGGTTCCTGAAGGCCGGCATGGAGAAGTCCCTGGAGACCGGCGGGGAGCGCCCGTACCGCTTCGACATCGCCTGTGACAGCGAGGAGAGTTCCCGGGTGACGCTGGTGCTGTCCCGCGAGGGCGGCGCCACGGACCGGACGTTCGACGTGTCGTGCACGGCCGGGGAGGTCACCCGGCTGAACCTGCCGGCGGGTTCGGCGCTCAACGCGCACATCGACCCCGCCCCGCAGGACGACTCCCCGCCGGCCGGGGTCGTTTCGTGGCAGCTGCTCACCCTCGACCCGGCGAAGGTGCAGGGCTGCCCGGACGCCCTCGCGGGCTGCCCGGGCTGAGCGCCGGACGCGGCCCGGCCCCGGTTCCCCGGGACGGGCCGCGTCCTCGGCTCAGCTCACCGGCCCGGTCACGGGTAGCGGCGCGGGGTCCACGTCACGCGCGTCCCGTCGGGGCGCTCGGTGACCCGCGTCTGCGAGGACCCGATCAGCAGGATGGTCCGCATGTCCACCTCGGACGGCTCCAGTTCGCCCAGCGTGACGATCCGCACCGTCTGCCCGGGCCCGCCGACGTCCCGCGCCACGACCACCGGGGTCTGCGCCGGGCGCAGCTCCAGCAGCAGTTCGCGGGCCTGGGCCACCTGCCAGGTCCGGCTGCGCGAGCCCGGGTTGTAGAGGGCGAGCACCAGGTCGGCGGCGGCGGCCGCGCGCAGCCGTTCCGCGATGACCTCCCACGGCTTGAGCCGGTCGGAGAGGGAGATGGTGGCGTAGTCGTGGCCCAGCGGGGCCCCGGCCGCGGCGGCCGCCGCGTTGGCCGCCGTCACCCCCGGCAGCACCCGTACGGGCACGTCCGCGTAGGGGGCCTGGCCGGCCACCTCCAGGACGGCGGTGGCCATGGCGAAGACCCCGGGGTCGCCGCCGGAGACCACGACGACCCGCTTGCCGCGGCGGGCGAGGTCGAGGGCGAACTCGGCGCGCTCGGACTCCACCTTGTTGTCGGAGCCGTGCCGCACCTGGCCGGGCTTGACCGGCACCCGGTCGAGGTAGGTGGTGTAGCCGACGAGCACCTCGGCGTCGGCCAGCGCCCGCTTCGTCTCCGGGGTCAGCCACAGCGGCCCGGCCGGGCCGGTGCCGACGACGGCGACCTCGCCGGGCCCGGACGGCACGCTGCCCGGGTTGCCGATCCGGCTGGGGACGACGGCGACGGCGAAGTACGGGACGCTGTCGGGGTCGGTGTCGGCCAGGACGCCGGTCCGCTCGCCCTCCATGGTGGCGCGTTCGACGTAACGGGCCTCGGCGAGGCGGCCGCTGCCCTCCATGGCCCGCCGGACGGCGGGGAAGGTGCGGCCGAGCTTCATGACGACGGCCGAGTCGGTGGCGGCGAGGCGGGCGGTGAGCTCCTCCTCGGGCAGGGTGCCGGGCAGGATCGTCAGCACCTCCTCGCCCTCCACGAGCGGGGTGCCGAGCCGGGCGGCGGCGGCGCTGACGGAGGTGACGCCGGGGATGACCTCGGCCTCGTACCGGTCGGCGAGCCGCTTGTGCATGTGCATGTACGAGCCGTAGAAGAGCGGGTCGCCCTCCGCGAGCACGGCGACGGTCCGGCCGGCGTCGAGGTGCGCGGCCAGGCGGGCGGCGGAGGCCTCGTAGAACTCCTCCATCGCGCCCTGGTAGCCGCCGGGGTGGTCGGTGGTCTCGGTGGTGACCGGGTAGACCAGCGGCTCCTCGACGTGGTCGGCGCGCAGGTGCTTCGCGGCGATCGAGCGGGCGATGGAACGCCCGTGGCGGGCGCTGTGGTAGGCGACCACGTCGGCCTCGGCGATCGCCTCGACGGCCCGCAGGGTCATCAGCGACGGGTCGCCGGGCCCCAGCCCGACCCCGTACAGCCGGCCCATGACGCTGTTCCGGTCCGCGCCGCTCATTCTTCCTCGCTCGCGATCGCGTTGATCGCGGCGGCCGCGATGGCGCTGCCGCCGCGCCGGCCCCGCACGATCAGGTGGTCGAGGCCCGAGGGGTGGGCGGCCAGCGCGTCCTTGGACTCGGCGGCGCCGATGAAGCCCACGGGGACGCCGATGACGGCGGCGGGGCGCGGGGCGCCCTCCTCGATCATCTCCAGCAGCCGGAACAGCGCGGTCGGGGCGTTGCCGACGGCGATCACGGAGTTCTCCAGGAGGCCCCGGTCGCGCCAGAGTTCGAGGGCGGCGGCGCTGCGCGTGGTGCCCGTCTTCGCGGCGAGGGCGGGGACGGCCGGGTCGGAGAGGGTGCAGACGACCTCGTTGCCGGCGGGCAGCCGCTTGCGGGTGACGCCGCTGGCGACCATCTGCACGTCGCAGAGGATCGGCGCGCCGGCGTGCAGCGCGGCGCGGGCCTTCAGGACGACCTCGGGGGTGTAGCCGAGGTCCTGGGGGAGGTCGGTCATGCCACAGGCGTGAATCATGCGCACCGCGACCTGGGCGACCGAGGCGGGCAGCCCGGAGAGGTCCGCCTCGGCGCGGATCGTGGCAAAGGACTGGCGGTAGATCGCGGCGCCGTCCTTCTCGTACTCGAACACGGTGTACTCGCTCATTTCTTCACTGCGACGGGGGTGGTGGGGTGGTACGCGTAAGGGGGCGCCGCGCGGCCGTGAGGGCGGCGGCGAGGTCGGCGTGCGGGACGGGACGGGCGTCGAGTGCGTAGCCTTCGGGGGTGGCGACCAGGTCCACCCAGGCGGTGCCGCGCGGGTGCCCGCACCGGCGGGCGCAGCCCGACCAGTGCACGGGAAGACCTCCGGCGGACTCCGCCACGACGGCACGCGCGTCGGCGCGTACGTCCGCGAGGGATTTGGCGCAACCGGGCCTGCCCGTACAGGCGGTGACGGACAGCCAGGGGCTGCCGGGGCGGACGGCCAGGCCGGCCGCTTCGAGGCTCTCGCAGGCTCCGGCCCGCGCGCGCGGCAGGATGACGCTCCGCCAGGGCGTGACGCGCAGCTCGCCGTCCGCGCCGCCGGCGGCCTCGGCCAGGGCCCGCCACTGGGCGGAGTCCAGGCGTCCGAGCGGGGGCAGTACGCAGAGTCCGGCGCCGTACTCGCCCCAGGGCCGGGGCGGTTCGGCGTAGGGCCACGCCACGTCGGGCACGCGACCGGCGCCGATCCCCGCTTCCCCGAGCCGCAGCGCGAACTCCCCCGCATCCAGGGCGTGTTCGGCGGCCAGTTCGTCGACCCGCCAGGCGTGGTTCCCGGCGGCGCCGGCGGCGTCGAGGAAGTGTTCGGCGGCCAGCAGCGCGGCCCGGGGCGCGTCGGCGGCGTCGACCTCGACGGCGTCGGCGGCCGCGCCGAGCCGCACGAGCGCGCGGCCCCCCTTGGCGAGCACGGTGACGTCGGGGTCGAGGGCGGCCACGTCCCCGCGCCCGTCGTCGAGGGCGAACAGGAAGCGCCCGGACAGGGCCGCCGCCCGGGTGCTCGCGCACAGCAGCCGGTCGAGCTGCCGGACCCAGTCCACGACGAGGGACCCGCCCAGGGGGGTGGCCACGATGTTGCGCACCCGCTCGTGGCTCGGCGCGGGCAGCAGCCCGGCACCGTCCAGCAGCTCCGCGAGCCCGCCGCCGCAGCCGTCGGCGAGGCCGCGCAGCTGGACGTTGCCGCGCGAGGTGAGTTCCAGGTGCCCGTCCCCGAACCGGTCGGCGGCGAGCCCGAGCGCGACGGCCTGCCGGCCGGTGAGCAGCCCGCCGGGGATCCGCACGCGCGCCAGGTACCCGTCGTCGGCGGAGTGCAGCCGCAGCGCGCCGGGGCAGGCGTCACCGCGGTCGCGTATGACGGGTTCGTCCCGCGATGCGGCGGAAGTCGGCTGGGGCGGCATGGCCGCGAGCATACCCACGTTTCCCCACCCCCGACCTGTGTCCGTCGCCACCCCGACCAGCAACATCCAGCCCCACGGGCGTTCGAGGCGCCCCATCCAGCCCCGCCCGCGTTCGAGGCGCCCCGGCCCCCCCCCCCCCCCCCCCCCCCCCCGGGGGGGGGGGGGGGGGGGGGGGCGGGGGCCCCCCCCCCCCCCCCCCCGGCCGCTTCCGCTCCTAAGCTCG
>NZ_JBFBGN010000137.1:0-17520 GCF_040684675.1 Streptomyces sp. NPDC089915
CGGGGCTGGAATCAGCCCCGCCGGCGCTTCAGGCGGAAACGGTGGAAGGGCGGGACGGGGAGAGCTCCGCGCAGCGGCACCGGACGGCCTCAGCCGATGTCCGGCGGGTCGATCCGGATCCGGACGGCGTCGGCGGCCGACACGCCCCGCGCCATCCGCGCCGCCTGGGCCGACTTCAGCGCGGAGGCCAGCGCCGCCCCGCTGCCGGGCGGTACCCGGACCAGGGCCCGCTCCCCCGGCGAGGCCTCCCCCCGCCGCCCGGGCAGCGGTACGGGCCCCAGCACCTCCGCGTCCGCCGGCAGGGCGGCGGCCTTCAGGAAGGCCTCCAGGGCCTCGGGCCGCCCCGCCACCGCCGCCATCCGGGACACCGGCGGGAACCCCAGCTGGGCCCGCTCCGCGAGCTCCCGCACCGCGTGCCCGACGGGGTCCCACCGCACCAGGGCCTGCACCGGCCGCAGCGTCGGCTCGGCGACGACCACGACCTGGCCGCCGGCCCGGACCAGCGAGGCGGCGCCGATCCAGCGGCGCAGCGCCTCCTCCCCCGCCCGCAGGTCGGGCCGGGTCAGCATCGCCCAGCCGTCCAGCAGCAGCGCCGCCGCGTACCCGGCGCCCGCCGCGACCGGTTCGGCGCCGGGGGTGGAGACCACCAGCGCCGGGCCGTCGGGCACCTCGTCCAGCACGTGGTCGCGCCCCGAGGTCCGCACCGGCACGGCCGGGAAGGCCCGGCCCAGCTCCTCGGCGGTCCGCCGCGCGCCGACCACCTGGGCCCGCAGCCGGAAGGAGCCGCACTCCTCGCAGTGCCAGGCCGGCTCGCCCCGCCCGCACCAGCCGCAGTGCAGGTCCCGCTCGTCGGGGGCCTCCAGCGGGCCGGCGCACACGGTGCAGCGGGCCGGGGTCCGGCAGCGCTCGCACGCCAGCCGGGGCACGTACCCGCGCCGGGGCACCTGGACCAGTACGGGCCCGCTCTTCAGCCCCTCCCGGACGGTCTCCCAGGCCAGGCTCGGCAGCCGTGCGGCGCGGGCGGCCCCGTCGCGGGCCAGCAGCTCGTCGCCGACGGTCCGGATGCGGGGGGCGGCGGCGCGGACCGTCTCGCGGTCGGCGACCAGTGGCCGGGCCCAGCCCGACTCGACCAGCTGGGCGGCCTCGACGGTGCAGCTGGTGCCGCCGACGAGGAAACCGCAGCCGTCGGTGACCGCACGCAGCTCCAGCACCTCGCGGACGTGCGGGAAGGGGGCGTGGTCGGCGCCGTGGCTGGAGTCCCCGTCGTCCCAGACGGCGACCAGCCCGAGGTCCCGTACGGGCGCGAACATGGCGGCCCGGGTGCCGACCACGGCCCGCACGGAGCCGCGGTTGACGGCGAGCCACTCCCGGTAGCGCTTCTCCGGCCCGGAGTCGGCGGTCAGCAGGGCGTGCCGGCCCTCGCCCAGCAGGGCCGTGAGGGCGGCGTCGACGCGGGCGGCGGTGCGCCCGTCGGGGACGACGGCGAGGGCCCCGCGCCCGGAGGAGAGGGTGGCCGCCATGGCCCGGGCCAGCTCGTCGGCCCAGCCGGGGCCCGGCAGGGCGGTCCAGACCGCGCGGGGGGCGCCGCCGCCGGCCAGGGCGCGCAGGAAGGCCGGTCCGGCGCCGTACCGGCTCCAGCCGCCGGGCTCGGGCGCGGCGGGCGGGGGCAGCGGGTCCGGGGAGGGCTTGGCCTCGGCGCGGGCGCTCCGCGCGGGCAGGGCCAGCTGGAGGACGTCGGCCAGACTGCCCGCGTACCGGTCGGCGACGGCCCGGGTGAGGGCCAGCATGCGGGGGCCGAGGACCACCTCGGGCGAGACGACCTGGGCGAGGGCGGCCAGCGCCCCCTCGTAGTCGGACTCGGCGCGCCGCTCGACGATGAAGCCGTCGATGAGCCCGCCGCCCTCGCGGCGGCCGCCGTGCACCCGGTGGCCGCCGGCCCCGAAGCGGACGCGGACGCGGACCCCGGGCAGGGCGGTCTCGGCGAGCTCGGCGGGGACGGCGTAGTCGAAGAGCCGGTCCAGGTGGAGGACGCCCTTGTTGACGAGGACGCGGGCCACCGGCAGCTCCTCGGCGAGGGCGGCCCCCCGCCAGGTGCGCGGCTTGGCCTTGGGCGCCTTGGCCTTGCCCTCGGCGACCATCTCCCGGATGAGCGCGAGCTGCTGCGGCGGGCCGCCGGGGCCGTCTGCGTCGGGTGCGTTCTCGCTGCTCACAGCAGCATTCTTACCAAAGGGCACCGACAGTCGGGGCCCTCCCGAGGTCTCGGCGGGCGGCGGCGGTACAGCGGTCCTTCAACGCCGGGCTCGCGCCCGGCTCCAGATGAAGCCGTCACCCCTCGCACCGGGAGGGCGCGTGCAGCCTATGCGGGGCGGCCGGTGCCCGCAACGCGATACCGCCCCGGACCTGCGGGTCCGGGGCGGTATCGGGTGGAGCGGGTGCCGTCAGAGACCGGCGGCGGCGCGCAGGGCGTCGACGCGGTCGGTGCGCTCCCAGGTGAAGTCGGGGAGCTCGCGGCCGAAGTGGCCGTACGCGGCGGTCTGGGCGTAGATGGGCCGCAGCAGGTCCAGGTCGCGGATGATCGCGGCCGGGCGCAGGTCGAAGACCTCGCCGATCGCGTCCTCGATCTTCTGGACGTCGACCTTGGCGGTGCCGAAGGTCTCCACGAACAGGCCGACGGGCTCCGCCTTGCCGATCGCGTACGCGACCTGGACCTCGCAGCGGGCCGCGAGGCCGGCGGCGACGACGTTCTTGGCGACCCAGCGCATCGCGTACGCGGCCGAGCGGTCCACCTTCGACGGGTCCTTGCCGGAGAAGGCACCGCCGCCGTGGCGGGCCATGCCGCCGTAGGTGTCGATGATGATCTTGCGGCCGGTGAGGCCGGCGTCGCCCATCGGGCCGCCGATCTCGAAGCGGCCGGTCGGGTTCACCAGCAGCCGGTAGCCCTCGGTGTCCAGCTTGATGCCGTCCTCGACGAGCTGCGCGAGCACGTGCTCGACGACGAACTCGCGGATGTCGGGGGCGAGCAGCGAGTCCAGGTCGATGTCCGCGGCGTGCTGCGTGGAGACGACGACCGTGTCCAGGCGGACGGCCTTGTCACCGTCGTACTCGATGGTGACCTGGGTCTTGCCGTCGGGGCGCAGGTACGGGATGGTCCCGTTCTTGCGGACCTCGGACAGGCGGCGGGAGAGCCGGTGCGCGATGTGGATCGGCAGCGGCATCAGCTCGGGGGTCTCGTCGCAGGCGTAGCCGAACATCAGGCCCTGGTCGCCCGCGCCCTGCTTGTCGAGCTCGTCCTCGTCGCCCTCGACGCGCTTCTCGTAGGCGGTGTCGACACCCTGGGCGATGTCCGGGGACTGGGCGCCGATGGACACCGACACGCCGCAGGAGGCGCCGTCGAAGCCCTTCTTCGAGGAGTCGTAGCCGATCTCGAGGATCTTGTCGCGGACGAGCTGGGCGATCGGGGCGTACGCCTTCGTCGTCACCTCGCCCGCGATGTGCACGAGACCGGTGGTGATGAGGGTCTCCACGGCCACGCGCGAGGTCGGGTCCTCGGTGAGGAGGGCGTCGAGGATCGTGTCGCTGATCTGGTCAGCGATCTTGTCGGGGTGACCCTCGGTCACGGACTCCGAGGTGAACAGACGACGGGACACAATGCTCCCTGGGGTTGCAGCGGCTGCTGGCTGATCATTTGGCGGAACGATACCGGGGGCTGCGCCCGTACACGTTCCAGATGCAGTTTATCGGTCGCCACCGTTTGCCGGACCACCCGTCTCGCCTTATGGGAGCCGTGTGACCTGCGGCACTCCATTCTGACGCACGGATTTCCCGACGAGAAGGGAAACGCTCAGGCGCGTCGGCGCTCGCCGCGGGGTGCGAGGCGCGGCACGACCTGGTCCCAAATGACGTCCGCCAGAGCTTCCTTCGGACCATAGGGAACCTGCACTTCGCCGCCATCGGAGGCCAGGATGACGGCTTCGTTCTCCTCGGATCCGAAGGTCTTGCTCTCGCCGACCTCGTTGACGACGAGGAGGTCGCAGCCCTTGCGGCGGAGCTTGGCCCGGCCGTTGTCGAGCACGTCGTCCGTCTCGGCGGCGAATCCGACGACGACCTGGCCCGCCAGGGCCCGCTCGGCGGAGATCTCCGCGAGCACGTCGGGGTTGCGCACGAGGACCACCGGATCGGGTTCGCGCCCGTCCTGCTTCTTGATCTTGCCGTCGGCGTACGAGGCGGGCCGGAAGTCGGCCACGGCGGCGGCCATCACCACGGCGTCGGCGTCGGCGGCCGCCTTGAGCACCGCCTCGCGCAGCTGGAGGGCCGTGCCCACCCGGACGACGTCCGCCCCGGCCGGGTCGGCCAGCGCGGTGTTGGCGGACACCAGGGTGACCCGGGCCCCCCGCGCCACGGCGGTGCGGGCCAGCGCGTAGCCCTGCTTGCCGGAGGAGCGGTTGCCGAGGAAGCGGACCGGGTCCAGGGGCTCGCGGGTGCCGCCGGCGCTGATGACCACGTGCCGCCCGTCCAGGTCGGGGGCGGCCGCTCCGCGCGCCAGGACCGCCCGGCAGACCTCGAAGATCTCCTCCGGGTCGGGCAGCCGGCCCTTGCCGGTGTCCTTGCCGGTCAGGCGCCCGACGGCGGGCTCGATGACGACCGCGCCCCGGCGGCGCAGCGTGGCGACGTTCTCCCGGGTGGCGGGGTGCTCCCACATCTCGGTGTGCATGGCCGGGGCGAAGACCACCGGGCAGCGGGCGGTGAGCAGGGTGTTCGTGAGGAGGTCGTCGGCCAGCCCGTGGGCGGCCTTGGCCAGCATGTCGGCGGTGGCCGGGGCGACCACGACGAGGTCGGCGCTCTGGCCGATGCGCACGTGGGGCACCTCGTCGACGCTCTCCCACACCTCGGTGGAGGCCGGGTTCCCGGAGAGGGCGGCCCAGGTGGCCTCGCCGACGAAGTTCAGGGACGCCGCCGTGGGCACCACCCGCACCTCGTGCCCGGACTCGGTCAGCCGGCGCAGCAGCTCGCACGCCTTGTACGCGGCGATGCCGCCGCTGACCCCCAGCACGACCTTCGGCTTGTCCACTGCTTCTCCCGTGATCGGTTGCGTCGGTACCTATGACACACCACAGGCCCGGCAGCCGTGCTGCCGGGCCTGTGGTGACGATGACGTGCCTTACTGGGCCGGGGCCTCGATGGCCTCGGAGGTCAGCAGACCCGCGTTGATCTCGCGCAGTGCGATCGAGAGCGGCTTCTCGTGGACGTGGGTGTCCACCAGCGGGCCGACGTACTCCAGCAGGCCCTCACCGAGCTGCGAGTAGTACGCGTTGATCTGACGCGCGCGCTTGGCCGCGTAGATCACGAGGCTGTACTTCGAGTCCGTGGCCTCGAGCAGCTCGTCGATCGGCGGGTTGATGATGCCCTCGGGCGCGGTGATGGAAGAGGACACGCTCTACCTTCCGAAGATGGATAAAAGATCAGACAACTTCCATCAAGGCTAGCAGCTCACGTGCTACGTCCTCGACGGAGGTGTTGACCAGGGTGGTGTCGAACTCGGACTCGGCAGCGAGTTCGACCTTGGCGGTGTCGAGCCGGCGCGCGATGACCTCGGCGGTCTCGGTGCCCCGGCCCGTGAGCCGGCGGACCAGCTCGTCCCAGCTCGGCGGGGCCAGGAAGACCAGCTGTGCGTCGGGCATCGACTCGCGGACGAGCCGGGCGCCCTGGAGATCGATCTCCAGCAGTACCGGCTCGCCGTTCTCAAGGCGTTCCAGTACCGCGCCGCGCGGTGTGCCGTAGCGGTTGCCCGCGAACTCGGCCCACTCCAGCAGCTCGCCGTTGGCGATCAGCTTGTCGAACTCGTCGTCGTTGACGAAGAAGTACTGGACTCCGTGTCGCTCACCGGGCCGCGGCTTGCGGGTGGTGGCCGACACCGAGAGCCAGACCTCGGGGTGGACCTTGCGCATATGCGCGACGACCGTGCTCTTGCCGACCCCTGAGGGGCCGGAGAGCACGGTCAGCCGCGGACGAACCTCTGCTGCCATAGAGCGATTATCCAGGTTCTCGGGACTGCCTGAGAACGCCGGGAGAACTTCGGGCGACGCCTCAGGCGCCGCTACCGCCGAACTCGCGCTCCAGAGAGGCGATCTGGTTGGAACCGAGACCTCGGACACGCCGGGACTCGGAGATGCCGAGGCGCTCCATGATCTGCTTGGCGCGGACCTTGCCGACGCCGGGCAGCGACTCGAGAAGGGCGGAGACCTTCATCTTGCCGATGACGTCGTTCTCCTGGCCCGTCTTGATGACGTCGTGGAGGGAGGCGCCGGAGTGCTTGAGTCGATTCTTCACCTCGGCCCGCTCCCGGCGAGCCGCGGCGGCCTTTTCGAGCGCTGCTGCGCGCTGTTCAGGGGTAAGGGGCGGAAGAGCCACGCCTACGTCACCTCGGATGTCGAACTGTCGGATACGGACCGGCGAGGAGCCCTCGGGCACCACGCCGGGCGAGCTCCCGAACAGCGATGGAACTCGTTCGCTGCGCGTTCACTCTGGTCGGAGACTAGCGGCCAAGGCCGCTCCAGTCAGCGAGAACGGACGAAAAGTCCTGGTCAGCCTCCACTGAACCGTACATCACGGGCAAAACACCCCGGTTTTGTCCGGGGAAAGACGTTCGATTTTCGTCAGCCCGTGCTCCGCGCCGGTCCGTCACCCCTCCGATCAGGCCTCGACGGCCTCCCGGATCTCGTCCGCGAACCGCTTCGCGGAGGCCCGCAGGGCGGCCGTGTCGGGTCCGTGCTTGAGGACGCCTCGGGAGACGTTCGGGACCACGTTGCCCACGGCCGCGCCGAAGACGGCCGGGAGGTCGGCCGCGGTCGCGCCCTGGGCGCCGATGCCGGGGGCCAGAAGGGGGCCGTTGATGTCCAGGTCGAAGGAGGACAGGTCGCCCAGGGTGGCGCCGACCACCGCGCCGAAGGAGCCCATCGGGTCCGCTCCGGCGTTCTCGGCCGCCAGGTGCGCCAGCATGGTCGCGCCGATCGAGCGGCCGTCCTCGCGCACCGCCCGCTGCACCTCCGAGCCCTCCGGGTTGGAGGTGAGGGCCAGCACGAACAGACCCGCGCCGGACTCGCGCGCCAGGTCCACGGCCGGCTTCAGCGAGCCGTAGCCCAGGTACGGGGAGACCGTCAGCGCGTCCGAGAACAGCGGGGAGGCCGGGTCGAGGAAGGCGGAGGCGTACGCGGCCATCGTCGAGCCGATGTCGCCCCGCTTGGCGTCCATGACGACCAGGGTGCCCGCCTCGCGGGCGTCGGCCACGGTCCGCTCCAGCACGGCGACGCCGCGCGAGCCGAAGCGCTCGAAGAAGGCGGCCTGCGGCTTGAAGACCGCCACCGAGTCGGCGAGCGCCTCCACGACGGTCCGGGAGAACCGCTCCAGGCCCGCGATGTCGTCCGCCAGGCCCCAGGAGTCCAGCAGGGCGGCGTGCGGGTCGATGCCGACGCACAGGGGGCCGCGCGCGTCCATGGCGGCGCGCAGACGGGCCCCGAAGGGGGTCACAGGGGTCTGGGAGGTCACTGGGCGGCCTTTCGGGTCTCGGCGCCCACGGCCTCGGCCAGGGTCGCGTACGGGCTGGCGGCCAGGCGCGCGGCCAGGCCCTTGTGGATGGCGCGGGCGTAGAACGGGCCCTCGTAGATGAAGGCGCTGTAGCCCTGGACCAGGGTGGCGCCCGCCAGGATGCGCTGCCAGGCGTCCTCGGCGTTCTCGACGCCCCCGACGCCGATCAGGGTGATCCGGTCGCCCACGCGGGCGTACAGGCGGCGCAGGACCTCCAGGGAGCGCTCCTTGACCGGGGCTCCGGACAGTCCGCCGGTCTCCTTGACCAGGGCCGGGTCGGACTTCAGGCCCAGGCCCTCGCGGGCGATGGTGGTGTTGGTGGCGATGATGCCGTCCAGGCCCAGCTCCAGGGCGAGGTCGGCGACGGCGTCCACGTCCTCGTCGGCCAGGTCCGGGGCGATCTTGACCAGCAGCGGGACGCGGCGGCCGGTGACGGAGCGGTCGGCGGCCTCCCGTACGGCGGTCAGCAGCGGGCGCAGGGACTCCGTGGCCTGGAGGTTGCGCAGGCCCGGGGTGTTGGGCGAGGAGACGTTCACGACGAGGTAGTCGGCGTGCCGGGCGAGGCGCTCGGTGGAGACGACGTAGTCGGCGGCGGCCTCGGCCTCCGGGACCACCTTGGTCTTGCCGATGTTGACGCCGACCACGGTCTTGAAGACCGGGTTGCGGGCCGCCAGGCGGGCGGCGACGGCCTCGGAGCCCTCGTTGTTGAAGCCCATGCGGTTGATCAGCGCGCGGTCGGGGACCAGGCGGAAGAGCCGCTTCTTGGGGTTGCCGGGCTGGGCCTGGCCGGTGACGGTGCCGATCTCGACGTGGTCGAAGCCGAGCATGGCCATGCCGTCGATGGCGACGGCGTTCTTGTCGAAGCCGGCCGCGAGCCCGAAGGGGCCGTGCATGCGCAGGCCCAGGGCCTCGGTGCGCAGGCCCTCGTAGCGGGGGGCCAGGGCGGCCGCGACGAAGGTGCGCAGCACGGGGGTGCGGGCGGCGAGGCGGATCCACCGGAAGGCCGCGTAGTGGGCCCGCTCGGGGTCCATCCGCTTGAAGACCAGGTTGAAGAACAGTTTGTACATCGTCCGAAAAGTCCCTTCTGCGCTCATGAAGAGGGGGACACCCGGCGCGGATCGCGCGTCCGGTGTCCCCCTCTCCCCTACGGGCTGCTAGTCGCGGGAGGCGTTCAGGTGCTCCGCGTGCTCCTGGAGGGAGCGCACCCCGACCTCGCCGCGGCCGAGCGCGTCGATGCCCTGGACGGCGGCGGCGAGCGCCTGGACCGTCGTCAGGCACGGGACGCCGCGCGCCACGGCCGCCGTGCGGATCTCGTAGCCGTCGAGGCGGCCGCCGGTGCCGTACGGGGTGTTGACGATCAGGTCGACCTGGCCGTCGTGGATGAGCTGCACGACGGTCTTCTCGCCGTTCGGGCCCTCGCCCTCGCTGAGCTTGCGCACGATGGTGGCGTTGATGCCGTTGCGCTTGAGCACCTCGGCGGTGCCGGAGGTGGCCAGCAGCTCGAAGCCGTGGGCGACCAGCTCGCGGGCCGGGAAGACCATCGAGCGCTTGTCGCGGTTGGCGACCGAGATGAAGGCGCGGCCCTTGGTGGGCAGCGGGCCGTAGGCGCCGGCCTGCGACTTGGCGTAGGCGGTGCCGAAGACCGAGTCGATGCCCATGACCTCGCCGGTGGAGCGCATCTCCGGGCCGAGGACGGTGTCGACGCCGCGGCCGTGGATGTCGCGGAAGCGCGACCACGGCATGACGGCCTCCTTGACGGAGATCGGCGCGTCCAGCGGCAGGGTGCCGCCGTCGCCCTCCTTGGGGAGCATGCCCTCGGCGCGCAGCTCGGCGATGGTGGCGCCGAGCGAGATGCGGGCGGCGGCCTTCGCGAGCGGGACGGCGGTGGCCTTGGAGGTGAAGGGCACGGTCCGGGAGGCGCGCGGGTTGGCCTCCAGGACGTAGAGGATGTCGCCCGCCATCGCGAACTGGATGTTGATCAGGCCGCGGACGCCGACGCCCTTGGCGATGGCCTCGGTGGAGGCGCGCAGGCGCTTGATGTCGTAGCCGCCGAGGGTGATCGGGGGCAGGGCGCAGGCCGAGTCGCCGGAGTGGATGCCGGCTTCCTCGATGTGCTCCATGACGCCGCCGAGGTAGAGCTCCTCGCCGTCGTAGAGGGCGTCCACGTCGATCTCGATGGCGTCGTCGAGGAACCGGTCGACCAGCACGGGGCGGGTCGGGGAGATCTCGGTCGACTCCGCGATGTACGACTCCAGGCGGGTCTCGTCGTAGACGATCTCCATGCCGCGGCCGCCGAGCACGTAGGACGGGCGGACGAGGACCGGGTAGCCGATCTCGTCGGCGATCGCCTTCGCGCCCGCGAAGGTGGTGGCGGTGCCGTGCTTGGGGGCGGGCAGGCCGGCCTCGGCCAGGACGCGGCCGAAGGCGCCGCGGTCCTCGGCGGCGTGGATGGCCTCCGGCGAGGTGCCGACGACCGGGACGCCGTTGTCCTTGAGGGCCTGGGCGAGACCGAGGGGGGTCTGGCCGCCGAGCTGGACGACGACGCCGGCGATGGGACCGGCCAGCGACTCGGCGTGGACGATCTCCAGCACGTCCTCGAGCGTCAGCGGCTCGAAGTACAGGCGGTCGGAGGTGTCGTAGTCCGTCGAGACGGTCTCGGGGTTGCAGTTGACCATCACGGTCTCGTAGCCGGCGTCGCTGAGGGCGAAGGAGGCGTGGACGCAGGAGTAGTCGAACTCGATGCCCTGGCCGATGCGATTCGGGCCGGAGCCCAGGATGATCACCGCGGGCTTGGTGCGCGGGGCGACCTCGGACTCCTCGTCGTAGGACGAGTAGAAGTACGGGGTCTTCGCGGCGAACTCGGCGGCGCAGGTGTCGACCGTCTTGTAGACCGGGCGGACGCCGAGGGCGTGGCGGACCTCGCGGACGACGTCCTCGCGCAGGCCGCGGATCTCGGCGATCTGGGCGTCGGAGAAGCCGTGGCGCTTGGCCTCGGCGAGGAGCTCGGGCTCCAACTTCTCGACGGAGGCGAGCTCGTCGGCGATCTCCTTGATCAGGAAGAGCTGGTCGACGAACCACGGGTCGATCTTCGTGGACTCGAACACCTCCTCCTGGGTGGCGCCGGCGCGGATGGCCTGCATGACGGTGTTGATGCGGCCGTCGGTCGGGCGGACCGCGACGCGCAGCAGCTCGTCCTTGTCACCGGGCTCGCCGACGAAGGTGAACTGCGAGCCCTTCTTCTCCAGGGAGCGCAGGGCCTTCTGGAGGGCCTCGGTGAAGTTGCGGCCGATGGCCATGGCCTCGCCCACCGACTTCATGGTGGTGGTGAGGGTGGCGTCGGCGAGCGGGAACTTCTCGAAGGCGAAGCGCGGGGCCTTGACGACGACGTAGTCGAGGGTCGGCTCGAAGGAGGCCGGGGTCTTCTCGGTGATGTCGTTCGGGACCTCGTCGAGCGTGTAGCCGATGGCCAGCTTGGCGGCGATCTTGGCGATCGGGAAGCCGGTGGCCTTCGACGCGAGCGCCGAGGAGCGGGAGACGCGCGGGTTCATCTCGATGACGATGACGCGGCCGTCGACCGGGTCGATCGCGAACTGGATGTTGCAGCCGCCGGTGTCGACGCCGACCTCGCGGATGATCGCGATGCCGATGTCGCGCAGCCGCTGGTACTCGCGGTCGGTGAGGGTCATCGCCGGGGCGACGGTGATGGAGTCGCCGGTGTGGACGCCCATCGGGTCGAAGTTCTCGATGGAGCAGACGACGACCACGTTGTCCTTGGTGTCGCGCATCAGCTCCAGCTCGTACTCCTTCCAGCCGAGGATGGACTCCTCCAGGAGCACCTCGGTGGTCGGGGAGAGCGTGAGGCCCTGGCCGGCGATGCGGCGCAGCTCGTCCTCGTCGTGGGCGAAGCCGGAGCCGGCGCCGCCCATGGTGAAGGAGGGGCGCACGACGACGGGGTAGCCGCCGAGGGTGTCGACGCCCTTGATGACGTCGTCCATCGTGTGGCAGATGACCGAGCGGGCGGACTCGCCGTAGCCGATCTTGGCCTTGACGGCCTCGACGACGCCCTTGAAGAGGTCGCGGTCCTCGCCCTTGTTGATGGCCTCGACGTTGGCGCCGATGAGCTCGACGCCGTACTTCTCCAGCACGCCCTGCTCGTGCATGGAGATGGCCGTGTTCAGCGCGGTCTGGCCGCCGAGGGTGGGCAGGAGCGCGTCGGGGCGCTCCTTGGCGATGATCTTCTCGACGAACTCGGGGGTGATCGGCTCGACGTACGTGGCGTCGGCGATCTCCGGGTCGGTCATGATCGTCGCGGGGTTGGAGTTCACCAGGATGACCCGCAGGCCCTCGGCCTTGAGGATGCGGCAGGCCTGGGTGCCGGAGTAGTCGAACTCGGCGGCCTGGCCGATGACGATCGGACCGGAGCCGATGACCAGGACGGACTGGATATCGGTGCGCTTAGGCACGCTCGGCCTCCATCAGGCTAACGAAGCGGTCGAAGAGGTACGCGGCGTCGTGCGGGCCGGCAGCTGCTTCGGGGTGGTACTGGACGCTGAAGGCCGGCTGGTCGAGCAGCTGGAGGCCTTCGACGACGTTGTCGTTCAGGCAGACGTGGGAGACCTCGGCGCGGCCGAAGGGGGTCTCGGACACCTTGTCGAGGGGCGCGTCGACGGCGAAGCCGTGGTTGTGCGCGGTGACCTCGACCTTGCCGGTGGTGCGGTCCTGGACCGGCTGGTTGATGCCGCGGTGGCCGTACTTCAGCTTGTAGGTGCCGAAGCCCAGCGCGCGGCCCAGGATCTGGTTGCCGAAGCAGATGCCGAAGAGCGGGGTCTTGCGCTCCAGGACGCCGCGCATGACGGCGACGGGGCCGTCGGCGGTGGCCGGGTCGCCCGGGCCGTTGGAGAAGAAGACGCCGTCCGGGGCGACCGCGTACACGTCCTCGACGGTGGCGGTGGCGGGCAGCACGTGCACCTCGATGCCGCGCTCGGCCATCCGGTGCGGGGTCATGCCCTTGATGCCGAGGTCGACGGCGGCGACGGTGAAGCGCTTCTCGCCGATCGCGGGGACGACGTACGCCTCCTTGGTGGCGACCTCGGCGGAGAGGTTCGCACCCTTCATCTGCGGCTGCGCCTTCACCTTGGCGAGCAGCGCCGCGTCATCGGCGATGGCCTCGCCCGAGAAGATGCCGACGCGCATGGCGCCGCTCTCGCGCAGGTGGCGGGTCAGGGCGCGGGTGTCGATGCCGCTGATGCCCACGACGCCCTGCTTGACGAGCTCCTCGTCCAGCGAGCGCTGCGAGCGCCAGTTCGACGGGACGCGCGCGGGGTCGCGCACCACGTAGCCGGAGACCCAGATGCGGGAGGACTCGGGGTCCTCGTCGTTGACACCGGTGTTGCCCACGTGGGGGGCGGTCATCACGACGACCTGCCGGTGGTACGACGGGTCGGTGAGGGTCTCCTGGTAGCCGGTCATGCCGGTGGAGAACACGGCCTCGCCGAAGGTCTCCCCCACTGCGCCGTAGGCGCGGCCGCGGAAGATCCGGCCGTCCTCCAGGACGAGTACGGCGGGAGCTTTGGCTGCTCCCCTGGTGGAGGTCGTCATCGTTCGGCGCCTTCCGTCGTGATGGATGTGTTGTTCATGGAGTTGATCGCCTCGACCCAGGCGGCGTGCTCGGCCGCGCGGTCGGAGCGGAATCCGGAGTCGATCAGCTTGTCGCCGTGCGCCCAGGTGACGACGAGCAGACCGCCCTCGGTGAGTACCTTGCCCGCGATTCCCTTGTCGAGGCGGGCGCCGCGCAGCTGCGGGGCCGGTACGAAGAAGTCGGTGGCACCCGGACGGACCACGTCCAGGCCCACGTCGGTGAGGGTGAGTTCCACCCGGCTGCGCACTCCCAGACCGTGGGCGACGATCCGGTCGAGCCACTGCCCGGCGGTGGTGGACCCGTGGTAGCGGCCGGTCAGGGCCAGCCGGTGCGCGGGGAGGCCGCCGGGGGCGGCGGGCAGCTCCGGCAGATCGCTCTGCAGGGCGCCGCGCCATTTCCAGCCCTGCCGCATCAGCCAGTACACGAACGCGATGAAGACGAGCAGACCGACCACCCACGCGATGCGGGCGCCCCAGTCCGTCACCTCCGCCGACTGTCGTTCGGCGGCCTCGGCGGCCAGTTGGATCACTGCAGGTGTCACGCGAGTTTCCCGTCCACGACCGTTGCACGGCCCCGCAGGAAGGTGTGAGTGACGCGCCCCGGCAGCTCACGGCCCTCGTAAGGCGTGTTGCGGCTGCGGGAGGCGAAGTGTGCGGGGTCCACGACACCACGGTACGAGGTATCGACCAAGGTCAGGTTCGCGGGTTCACCTGCCGAGACGGGCCGGCCGTGCTGGTGGGACAGGCCGCCGATGCGGGCCGGGGCGAAGGACATGCGCTCCGCGACGCCCGCCCAGTCGAGCATCCCGGTCTCCACCATCGTCTGCTGGACGACGGAGAGCGCGGTCTCCAGGCCCACCATGCCCATGGCGGCGGCGGCCCACTCGCAGTCCTTGTCCTCGTGCGGGTGCGGGGCGTGGTCGGTGGCGACGATGTCGATCGTGCCGTCGGCGAGCGCCTCGCGCAGGGCCATCACGTCGCGCTCGGTGCGCAGCGGCGGGTTGACCTTGTAGACCGGGTCGTACGAGCGGACGAGCTCGTCGGTGAGGAGCAGGTGGTGCGGGGTGACCTCGGCGGTGACGTCGATGCCGCGGGACTTGGCCCAGCGGACGATCTCGACGGAGCCGGCGGTGGAGAGGTGGCAGATGTGCACGCGGGAGCCGACGTGCTCGGCGAGGAGGACGTCGCGGGCGATGATCGACTCCTCGGCGACGGCCGGCCAGCCGCCCAGGCCCAGCTCCGCGGAGACGACGCCCTCGTTCATCTGGGCGCCCTCGGTGAGGCGGGGCTCCTGGGCGTGCTGGGCGACGACTCCGCCGAAGGCCTTCACGTACTCCAGGGCGCGGCGCATGATCACGGCGTCGTCCACGCACTTGCCGTCGTCGGAGAAGACGGTGACGCGGGCGGCGGACTCGTGCATGGCGCCCAGCTCGGAGAGCTTCTTGCCCTCCAGGCCGACGGTGACGGCGCCGATGGGCTGCACGTCGCAGTAGCCGGACTCCTTGCCCAGGCGCCAGACCTGCTCGACGACGCCGGCGGTGTCGGCGACCGGGAAGGTGTTGGCCATCGCGAAGACGGCGGTGTAACCGCCGGAGGCGGCGGCGCGGGTGCCGGTGAGGACGGTCTCGGAGTCCTCGCGGCCCGGCTCGCGCAGGTGGGTGTGGAGGTCGACGAGGCCCGGGAGGAGGACCTGGCCGGCCGCCTCGATGACGGTGTCGACGCCTTCGGCGGACAGGCCGGTGCCGACCTCGGCGACGGTCTCGCCGTCGATCAGGACGTCCTGCGCCTCGCCGCCGAGGACCTGCGCACCGCGGATAAGGATCTTGCTCATGGTTACTTGTTCTCCTCGGTGCGGGACGTGGTGACGGCGGGCTCGGAGCCTCCGAGCAGCAGGTACAGGACGGCCATGCGGATCGAGACGCCGTTGGCGACCTGCTCGACGACCGTGCAGCGGTCGGAGTCGGCGACCTCGGCGGTGATCTCCATGCCGCGGACCATCGGGCCGGGGTGCATCACGATGGCGTGCTCGGGCATCCGCGCCATGCGCGCGGAGTCCAGGCCGTAGCGGCGGGAGTACTCGCGCTCGGTCGGGAAGAAGGCGGCGTTCATGCGCTCGCGCTGCACACGCAGCATCATGACCGCGTCGGACTTCGGCAGCACCTCGTCGAGGCTGTACGAGATCTCGCAGGGCCAGTTCTCCACGCCGACCGGCACCAGGGTGGGCGGGGCCACCAGGGTGACCTCGGCGCCGAGGGTGTGCAGCAGCTGGACGTTGGACCGGGCGACCCGGCTGTGCAGGACGTCGCCGACGAGGGTGATCCGGCGGCCGTTCAGGTCCTTGCCGAGGCCCGCGTCGCGGCCGACCAGGCGGCGGCGCATGGTGAAGGCGTCGAGCAGCGCCTGCGTGGGGTGCTCGTGGGTGCCGTCGCCGGCGTTGATCACCGGGGCGTCGATCCAGCCGGAGTTGGCCAGCCGGTAGGGGGCGCCGGAGGCGTGGTGGCGGATGACGACCGCGTCGACGCCCATGGCCTCCAGGGTCTGGGCGGTGTCCTTGAGGGACTCGCCCTTGGAGACGCTGGAGCCCTTCGCCGCGAAGTTGATGACGTCGGCGGAGAGGCGCTTCTCGGCGGCTTCGAAGGAGATCCGGGTACGGGTCGAGTCCTCGAAGAACAGGTTGCAGATCGTGCGGCCGCGGAGGGTGGGCAGCTTCTTTATCGGCCGGTCGGCGACCCGGGCCATCTCCTCGGCGGTGTCGAGGATGAGGACGGCGTCGTCGCGCGTGAGGTCGGCGGCCGAGATGAGGTGGCGCTTCATCTGGGTGCTCCGTAAGTCGGGAGGGCAGGCAGGCGGGGCTGACGGTGGTGCGGGCAGGGCAGGCCGGGGCGCGGGCCCCGACGCGGGGGCCCGTGTCCGGGTGGGTTACTGCGCTGCTGCCTGGACGGTCCGCTGGCCGAGCAGTACGGCGTCGCGGCCGTCCTCCTCCTGGAGCTGGACCTTGACGGTCTCCCGCAGCGAGGTGGGCAGGTTCTTGCCCACGTAGTCGGCGCGGATCGGAAGTTCGCGGTGGCCGCGGTCGACGAGGACCGCGAGCTGGACGGCGCGGGGGCGGCCGAGGTCGCCGAGGGCGTCGAGGGCGGCGCGGATGGTGCGGCCGGAGAAGAGCACGTCGTCGACGAGGACCACGAGACGGCCGTCGATGTCGTCGCCGGGGATCTCGGTGCGGCCGATGGCCCGGGCGGGCTTCATCCGCAGGTCGTCGCGGTACATGGTGATGTCGAGGGAGCCGACCGGGATCTTCGTCCCGGTGATCTCCTCGAGCTTGGCGGCCAGCCGGCGGGCGAGGTGGACACCGCGGGTGGGGATGCCGAGGAGGACCACGTCGTCGGCGCCCTTGGCGCGTTCGACGATCTCGTGGGCGATACGGGTCAGCACCCGGGCGATGTCCTGCGCCTCCAGAACGGGGCGCATCGCTTCATCGGGAGAGACCTGGGAAATCTGGCTGTCCATGAAAAGGACCTCCTTCTCCGCCTCACGGGACGGACCTTAAAGGACGTCTGATGTACGCCGCCCACGGTACCAGGGCCGGGCGGGCGGCCGCGCACCGGGGGCGCGCGCTCCCCCTCGTACGAGGGGGTCGATGACCATTCGGCTTGACGCATCCACGTAACGCTGCGTAACCTCACAGTGAGTTACCAGCCGCGCGGCGGAGCCGCACGTCACAGCGTCCGGGAGCGTTATGTCCAGCGAATACGCCAAACAGCTCGGGGCCAAGCTCCGCGCCATCCGCACCCAGCAGGGCCTTTCCCTCCACGGTGTCGAGGAGAAGTCCCAGGGCCGTTGGAAGGCCGTGGTGGTCGGTTCGTACGAGCGCGGGGACCGCGCCGTGACCGTCCAGCGCCTCGCCGAGCTGGCGGACTTCTACGGGGTGCCGGTCCAGGAGCTGCTGCCGGGCACGACCCCCGGCGGAGCCGCCGAGCCGCCGCCGAAGCTGCGCCTCGACCTGGAGCGCCTGGCGGGCGTGCCCGCCGAGAAGGCCGGCCCGCTCCAGCGCTACGCCGCGACCATCCAGAGCCAGCGCGGCGACTACAACGGCAAGGTGCTGTCGATCCGCCAGGACGACCTGCGCACCCTGGCCGTCATCTACGACCAGTCCCCCTCGGTCCTGACCGAGCAGCTGATCAGCTGGGGCGTCCTGGACGCCGACGCGCGCCGCGCCGTCGCCCACGAGGACATCTAGTCCCCGCCCCCGGCCGGGGGCGGGCACCAGCAGAAACGTACCGGCGGGTGCCGGGTCCCCCAGGG
>NZ_JBFBGN010000138.1:0-17513 GCF_040684675.1 Streptomyces sp. NPDC089915
GCCGGGCCAGCGCGGGGTCTCGTCGGCGCCCACGGGTACGGTGCCCAGCGCGGGCCCTCCGTCAGCGCGGCGGAGAGCAGGCCGTGGCCCGCCGCCGGGTCCAGCACCGAGGGAGAGGGCGCCCGCGTGAACGAGGGGTTCTGCCAGGTCGGCAGCCGCCCGCCGAAGCCGGCGTCCGCGACGCCCGGCGTCCGCTCGCCCGTCGCCGGCCGCAGCGGCGGCAGACCCGTCCAGGCCGCGAGGACCACGGGAGCCGCCGCCGGCACGGGACCCGCGCCTCCGTCGGCCGCCACAGCACCCGCGTCACGCACGGGCGCCGGGCCCGCCGGAGCACCGCCGGCCGCCGACGACCCGCCGGCCGCCGGAGCGGCGGCGGACGCGGGCAAGCCGTCGGCCGCCGACGACCCGCCCGACGCCTGAGCGGCGCCGAACACCGGAGCCGTGCCGGCCACCGACGACCTGCCGGACACCGCCGCCCCGTCGCGCCCGCGCCGCCCCCGCAGCCGGTCCAGGAATGCCACCCGCTCAGCCCTCCGTCGCGCCGCGCGTCACGAGGGACGCGATCTGTTCGGTGTACCGGCGGCGGTCGTGGTGCTCCAGGTCCAGGATCGCGTCCGGGCCCCAGTGGAAGTGGTAGGCGACGTACGCGATCTCCTCGTGCAGCCGGTCGGTCGCGTACGTCACGATTCCCCCAGGCGGCTCCCGCCGAGTTCCACCTCGAAGGGCTCCGAGCAGTGCGGGCACCGCACGGCCGCCCGGGTGTGGCCCTCCGCGTTGATCTGGCGGTAGAAGTCCTGGAGGAACGCCAGGTCGGACGCGAACATGTTCTCCACGATCCCGTCGTGCACCATCGGCAGTGTGCCCAGCCGGGTGATGACCCGGCCGAGCAGCACCACCGACAGGTACGCCGGGTTCTCCTGCACGCGCACGTCCCGCAGCGGGACCAGCTCGTCGCGCGCCGTGGACAGCCGCATGACGCCCTCACGGTGCACGGTGCCCGCGTCGTCGACGTACCCGCGCGGCAGCTCGAAGGGGAACTCCGTGCGCAGCGACTGACTCGGTACGGCGTCGGCCGGCGGACCGGCGGGCGCGTGGCCGGGAGCGGCGGCGGGGGCCGGGCGGGGGATACCCGCCCCCGCCGCCGCGGTCTGGGGTGCCGCCGGGGCCGCGGCCCCGGCAGCCGAACGCCGCATTATTCGATGACCAGTTCTTCGAACACGATGGTGACGGTCTCGGTCAGCGCCGCCGCCTCACCGGCCTTCACCGTGCTCGTCTCGATCTTGCTGCACCAGGCGTTGCGCAGGTTGTAGCGCTTCACCGGGTTGTCCTCGAAGTCCATCATGATGATGGAGGCGTTCTTGCGGGCCGTGCTCATCTGGCCCCGGATCGAGTCGTTGATCCACTGGGTGAACGAGGTCGACTGGGTCATACCGCGCACGACCGTGCACTGGCCGTTCTTCTGCACGCCCGGCAGCAGCGCGATCTCGGGCCGGCCCTGGGCGCTGTTCTGCTGGTAGGTGATGACGTCCTGTTCGAGGGTGAGGCCGCTGATCTCGGCGAGGTACTCGACCATCACCCCGTCGATCTGCAGGCCGAAGTTGTGTGAGGTGAGCGAGTCACCCTGCTGGAGGCTCATGTGTTCGCTGTCCTTCTGGAGGAGGGGAGGGGCCCGGGGAGGCGGCGCGGGCTGCGGAGGGGGGCTCCGCAGCCCGCCCGGCTACTCCTCCAGCTCCCCGTTGCCGCTGGAGAACTGCGCCAGCCGGAAGATCACGAACTCGGCGGGCTTGACCGGGGCGATGCCGATCTCGCAGATGACCCGCCCGAGGTCCACGGACTCCGCCGGGTTCGTCTCCTCGTCGCACTTGACGTAGTACGCCTGCTCGGGGCTCTGCCCGAACAGGGCGCCGCCGCGCCACTCGTTGACCAGGAACGCGGCGACGTTGCGGCGGATGCGCGCCCAGAGGTTGTGGTCGTTCGGCTCGAACACCACCCACTGGGTGCCGATCAGGATCGACTCCTCCAGGTAGTTGAAGTACCTGCGGATGTTCAGGTAGCGCCACGCCGGGTCGGAGGAGAGGGTGCGGGCGCCCCAGATGCGGATGCCCCGGCCGGGGAAGGCCCGGATGCAGTTCACGCCGATCGGGTTGAGCAGGTCCTGCTCGCCGCGGGTGATCTGGAGTTCGAGGTCGACGGCGCCCCGGACGACCTCGTTGGCGGGGGCCTTGTGCACCCCGCGCTCGGCGTCGTTGCGGGCCCACACGCCCGCGACGTGGCCGCTCGGCGGGACCAGGCGCGACTGGCCGGTCGCCGGGTCGAAGGACTTGATCCAGGGGTAGTACAGGGCCGCGTACTTGGAGTCGTAGTTGGCCGTCTCCTGACGCCAGACACGGATGTCGCGGGCGTTCATGCCGGGCGGCGGATCGATGATCGCGACCCGGTCGCCCATCAGCTCGCAGTGCGCGATCAGCCCGAGCTGGACCGCCTTGACGGCCTCCAGGTCGATCGCCCCGCGCTGGTAGGCGGCCATCAGGTCGGGGACGGCGACCATCGAGACCTCGTCGACGGCCTCCAGCCCGCCGAAGCCCGTACGGTCGGCGGAGTCGCCCAGGTACTGCGCCGGACCGGGGTGGGAGCCCTCGCCGCGGCCGGCCGGAGCGGCCGGCGCCTCGGGCGCGGGCGCCGGGGCGGGCAGCGCCACGGTCTGGTTCTCCGGACGGGCCAGCTGCGCGGCCGGGGCGGCCTCGGTCACGGCGATGAGCCGGGACCGCTCCTTGACCTGCGTGACCACGTACGAGCGGCTGCCCTTCTTCGCCGTCACGTCGAAGGTCTCCACGGCGGCGTCGCCGTCCTTGACGATCAGCTTGAAGCGCTCGGCGGGGCCCTCGCCCTCGGCGTCGGCGACCTCGACGGACAGCGGGCCGCCGCCCTCCGCGACGGCCGTCACCGCGAAGGTGCCGAGCCGGCGCGGCTCGGCGGCGGGCAGCGCGGCCGGGGCGGGCGCCCCGGAGACCGCGGCGGGCGAGCCCGGCCGGCCCTGGCCGGCGGCGTCCTCGGCGGAACCGCCGACGCGGACGACGTAAGCCGTCGAACCGCCGTTGTTGAAGAACCCGTAGACGGAGTGCGCGAGGTAGTAGCCGTCGGTGAAGTCGCCGAAGGCCGCCACGTACTGGGTCCAGTTGGTGACCAGCGTGGGCTCGTTCAGCGGGCCGGTCGGCGCCAGGCCGACGAAGGCGGCCACCGACGTGCCGACCCCCTCGATCGGGCGGGAACCGCTCGCCACCTCCTCGACGTAGACGCCGGGCGACAGATAGGACGGCATGCTCTGCTCTCCTCGGGTACGAGACAGGACACCCCCACCTTGACGCGCGCGCGTCACCGCCGAAACGTCCCCCGGTACCCGACCGGGGGCACCGCCGTTGCCCCCGGGGCCACCCGCGGGGGCACCTTCGGGGCGGTCGCGGGCGGCCCCGGGCGGCGGGGGCGCCCCCGGCTGCCCCGAGGTCTGCCCTCCGGGACCTGTGGGGCGGGCCCGCCCCCGGTGAAGGCTGGACGGCCACCGCCCGGACAGCCGAGAGGGAAGCCATGCGCGCGCACGGTCAGCGGAACCCGTCGCCGGACGAACGGGAGACCGGCCGCCGGGCGGTGCCGCCGAGCGCGCCGGTCCAGCGGATGCTGGAACTCGGCCAGGCGGCCGGGAACGCGGCGGTGGCCCGCGCCATGGAGGAGCGGCGGCACCGGCACGGTCCGGGCTGCGGGCACCCGGAGCCGGCGCCCGTACAGCGCCGGGAGGCCGTCCACCACGGCCACGAGCACGGGCACGGCCACGAGGGGAAGCAGGACCCCGGCCCGCAGGCCCAGCTCGGCCTGCTGCGGTCCGCGCTGTCCACGCCGAGCAGCCCGCTCCCCGACCCCTTCCTCAGCAAGGCCAAGTCCTTCTACCGCAACGACGGCCTGGGCGCCGGCCGCGTCCACGACAACCCGACGGCCCGGCGCGCCGCCGAGTCGCTCGGCGCCCACGCGGTGACGGTCGGCAGCCACATCCTGCTCGGCCCCGGGGCGGCCGGGAACACCGAGATCCTCGCCCACGAGACCAGCCACCTCGACAAGAACCTCCGGGGCGTCCGCGAGACGGGCACCGACAACGGCAACGGCGTGGCCGTGACCGACCCCGGGCAGGGCTCCGAGCGGGCCGCGGCGGCCGACGGCGCCGCCTTCGCCGCCGGACGCGGCACCGCCCCCTCCGCCGCCCAGCGGGCCCCCGTCGAGGAGACGCACGACACGGACGGACCGGTCCGGGAGGAAACGGCGCAGACCGCGCCCGAGGCCGTCCAGCGCACGCTCTGGGAGTACGAGCCGGGCGGCAGCTACACGGACTCCCTCGACGGGCAGGGGACCCGCTGGCGCAACGCGGCCGATCCCCATGACATCCGCACCTCCGCCGAGCTGGGCGTCCCCGCCGGGATCAATCCGCGACAGGCCGACGTCTACGACGACGCGACGGGCGAGTTCCACGGCAGCGGGAACGCGTCCTTCTCACAGCAGGGGACCATCCCGGAGCGCGAACGGCCCGAGCGCGAGTCGGGCGCCCGCCGCGAACTCGTCCGGGCCAAGCGGTACATCGCGTCGGCCCTCGGCATGCTCAGCACCGCCGCGGACACACCCGGCGGCGCGCTCCTGGCCGGCCTGCGATCCGGCTTCCCGGCCTTCCGGGAGATGCCTCCCGGGCAGATCGCGGCCTTCCTGCCCCACATCGCCGAGGTCGTCCGGCGCATCAAGGCCGGCCTGGACTCCCAGGGCGTGGAGATCGCCCTGATCGGCGAGGGGGTCGCGCCCTCCTCCGTCATGGGCTGGGTCGAATGGCCGCTGATGGAGAAGCTCATGCCGCATCCGATGAAGAGCGAGAAACTGCCGCCCATGGACACCTCCCGCTCAGGTCCGATCCACCTGACGGAACAGGGACAGACCGCCTGGTACTTCGTCCACGAGGCCACCCACCGGTTCGCCGGCACCCTGGACTACCAGTACAGCCCGCGCGACACCGAGCTGACCGAGGAGGGCGGCGTCAGCCGCCTGGCCGGCCTGGGCCTCGACGAGGACGCGGCACGGCAGGAGAGGACCAACCTCGGCAGGCGCGCCGTCAGGGACCCCGCCGAGTACAGCGGCAGGAACAACGACGGGGAGCGGCAGCCCAACTGGTACGCGATGGGCCGGCGCGCCCTGATGAACGCCGACTCCTACGCCCAGTTCATCCTGATCGCCAACGGGGAGCGCGCGCCCCGGTACTGACGGCGGCCGGTACGCGGGGGCAACGGGTCTGCCCTCGCGGCTCCTGCCCGGGGGCGCGGGCGCGGTTAGCGTGCCGGGGGTGAGCCTCTGGACTTCCCTCGAACCCGCCTCCGTCACCGTTGACCCCGGCAGCAGCACGCGCGTGCGGCTGCGCGTGCGCAACACCGGTGACGTGGTGGACGAATACCGCTTCGAACCCGTCGGCGACGTGGCCCCCTGGACCACGGTGGAGCCCGCCACCCTGCGCCTGTACCCGGGCACCACCGGAACGGTCGAGCTGACCTTCGCACCGCCCCGCACCCCCGACGCCGCGGCCGGACCCAACCCGTACGCGGTGCGGATCACACCGACCCAGCACCCCGAAGCCGTCACGGTTCCGGAAGGGAACCTGACCATCACCCCCTTCACCGAGGTGCGCGCCGAACTGGTGCCGCCGACCGTCAAGGGCCGCTTCCGCGGCCGCCCCCGGCTGGCGGTGGACAACCTGGGCAACACCAAGGTGACGGCCTCGGTCGCCGGCAGCGACAACGGCGACCACCTCGCGTACGAGATCCGCCCCGGGAACGTCCAGATCGAACCGGGCCGGGCCGCGTTCGTCGACACCACCCTGCGCCCCCGGCGGATCATCTGGTTCGGCGCCAAGGAGGAACGGCCGTACACCCTCGCGGTGCGCCGCTCGGGCACCGAGCCGCTGGAGGTGAAGGGGACCTACGTCCAGCGCGGCTTCCTCCCGCGCTGGCTGGCCGGCTTCTCCGGGCTCCTGCTGGCCCTGGCCCTCGCCTTCGTGATGATCTGGATCTCGTACAAGCCGCAGCTGCGCAGCGCGGCCACCGAGGCCACCGAGCAGGCGGGCGCCGTCCTGCCCGCGCCGCCGCCCCTCTCCTCACCGCCGCCGCCCCCGTCGCCCAGCGCGGAACCCGCGCCCGCGAAGAGCGAGAAGCCCAAGGGCGACGACGAAGGCGGCGGCGAGAAGCCCGCGAAGCCGGCGGGCCCGCCCCCCGTCGTCCCCGCCGAGAAGGTCCTGCTGCGCAACGCCGCCACCCGGATGTGCGCGGACCTGTTCGGCAACGACAAGGGCCGGATCAACCAGCCCGTGCAGCAGGCCGGCTGCAACGGCTCCGAGGGGGACAACCAGCTCTGGAACCTGGAGGTGAAGTACCCCTCCCTGGGCCCCGGCGGCACCCCGCTCTTCCAGATCCGCAACGTCAAGGACCAGTTCTGCATGGACCTCGGCGAGTACGACGGCCGCCCCGTGGGCACCGGCATCGGCGAGTTCCACTGCGACGGCACCACCGCGGACAACCAGCTGTGGTGGATCGACAAGCAGGACAGCGGCGACTACTGGATCCGCAACTACGCCAGCAACAACAAGTGCCTGAACGTCAACGGCGGGGCGAACGTCGACGACAAGCTGAACATCTCCGACTGCACCAACACCGGCAACCAGGAGTGGAAGATCGTCCACCCCAAGGCCGGCTGAGGCGGCCGGCCCGCACCGGGGGCGGCCGCCGGATCACCAGCCGCCCTCGCCCGGCACCAGCCGCCCCGCCTTGCGGTACTCCCGCCGGGCCCCCTCCAGGAGGTCCTCCGCCGTCACCTCGCCGTCGCGTCCGGCGGCGAGGTAGGCGGCGGTGACCACCGCGCTGCGGATCGAACCGCCGGCCAGCTCGAAGTCCCGGGCCAGCGCGGTCGGATCGACGCCCTCGGCGGACGGCACGTGCGCCAGCCCGTGCCGCCACAGCGCCAGGCGCTGCCCGGCGTCCGGGAACGGGAAGTCCACCACCAGGTCCAGCCGCCGGGTGAACGCCTCGTCGATGTTCGCGCGGAGGTTGGTGGTGAGCAGGGCGATGCCGTCGAACGACTCCAGCCGCTGGAGCAGGTAGGAACTCTCCATGTTGGCGTAGCGGTCGTGCGCCCCCTTGACCTCGGAGCGCTTGCCGAAGACCGCGTCGGCCTCGTCGAACAGCAGCACCGCGTCGGTGCGGTCCGCCTCCGTGAAGATCCGCTCCAGGTTCTTCTCGGTCTCGCCGACGTACTTGTCCACCACCGACGACAGCTGCACCACGTACAGGTCGAGGCCGAGATCGGCCGCGACGACCTCCGCCGACAGCGTCTTGCCGGTCCCGGAGTCCCCGGCGAACAGGCCGAGGACGCCCCGGCCGCGCCCGCCGCCCGCGCTGAGCCGCCAGTCGCCGAGCACCCGGTCGCGGTGGCGGGCCCGCAGGGCCAGCTCGCGCAGCTGCGCCAGGGGCCCCGCGGGCAGGACCAGGTCCCCCCAGTCGACGGCCGGCCGGACCCGCCGGGTGCGGCCCTCCAGCCCCGAGGCCGACTGGCGGCGCGCGCCGCGCCGCACGTGGGCGGCGGTGAGCGGCCCGCCGTCGAAGGCGGCCAGCGCGCGCGCCGCCCGCGCGGCCCGCCGCACCCGGTCCCCGCCGAGGCGGTACGGGGCGACGGCCGACGCCAGGTCGAAGCCGTCGGCGTCCTCGCCCAGCGCGGCCCGCCAGGCGGCGGTACCGCCGTCGCGGCGGCCCGGCGCCTCCAGCACCAGCGGGTCCTCGGGGCACCAGTACGGGTCGTAGGGGCGCGGATCGGCCAGCAGGACCGTCACGCCGGGCGCCGAGGCGAGCGCCCGCACCAGAGGCTCGGGCCGCTCGGGAAGCGCCGGTACGACGACGGCCCGGCCGCCGAGGCGGGCCTCGCGCAGCAGCCCGGTGACGTGCTCACCCGGTTCGGCGCAGCACAGCCCCTCCAGGCCCGCCGCGCGCAGCGCCGCGGCGTACGCGGCCAGGCCGTCGCCCTCGCGCCGCTCCCGCAGGTACACCGTGACGGGTCCGGACGCCAGCAGGGCCGCGAGCCGGGCGGTGAACCGCTCGGCCTCCGGGCCGGACGGCAGCGGCTCCGGCATCGGACGCAGCAGACCCAGCAGCGCGGCGTCCGGGGTGTCGTCGCCCAGGAGGTGCCCGGTCAGCCGGTCGGGCACGCGCAGCGACCGCGTCAGGAAGGGGCGTTCGGGCTCCTCGACCTCCAGCAGGCCGAGCGCCGTCAGGGGCGCGCCGGGGCCCAGCCGGGCCCGGGCGGCGGCGTCCCGCGCCGGCGCCCCGCACAGGTCGAGGGCGAGGCCGACGGTGGCCCGGCGCCTGCTCACGTCGTCGTTGAGGTAGCCGTAGAGGGGTTCGAAGGTCCGGTCCACGTCGGGGGCGAGGGCGGCGAGCAGCACGGCGACGTCGAGCGGGGTCAGGCCCGCCCGTCCCGCGAGCCGCGCCAGGCGGTCGCCCGGGCCGGGGGACTCGTCCGCGCCGGCCGGGTCACCGGCGGGCGCCTGCGCCGAGTCCGGCCACCGTCCGAGGAGATGGCGGACCGCGTCCTCCGACAGGTAGAGGCCGCGCAGCGGGTCGCCGGCCGTCGGATCGCCGACGGAACGCCGCTCGACCAGCGCGGACACCCGGCCGCGGAGCCCTTCGAGCCGGGCGAGCAGCGCGCCGGCCGGATCGTCGACCCCGTGGACCCGCGGCCCGGGGGCCGGCACCGGGACGGCGTACGGGGCGCTCACCGCGCGTCCGGACGGCGGGCGGGCTCCCGGCCCGCGGCCCGGGCCTCCCGGGCGGCCGCCACCTGGCGGGGCCGGTGCGAACGGCCCTCCGACGCCCCGGGATCGCCGTCCAGTCCGCCCACCCGGACGGTGGCCCCCTCGGTGACCGGCGGCCCCGCGTCGTACTCCGGGTAGGCCGGGAAGGGCACCGTCACCACCAGGTCGAGGGAGGGCTTCAGCTCGCCGCCGAGCGCGGACCAGATCTCGGCGAGCGACCGCGACTCCGTCTGCGCCCCGGCCGCCGTCAGCGGCACCGAGAGCCCCAGGGCCCGCAGGGAGAGCGGCAGTTCGTCCGGCGCCAGCAGCTCGCGCGGCAGCAGGGTGGCGAGCACGGCGGACAGCAGCCGGTGCTCGTCCTGCGGGGTCTTCGTCCACGCCGTCACCAGGTACGACAGCCGGAACCAGCGCGGCGGCCGGCGCCGCCCCACGACCACGTCGCGCTGGTCCCGCACCGCCAGGTGCCCCCGCTGGCGCAGGGTCACGTCCTCCCGGATGTCGTACAGATAGGCGTTGACCGCCGGGGCGTTGCGCCGGGCCGCCCAGTCACGGGTCGGCGCCTCGAAGGACACCTCGATGCCCGCACCCGCCAACGCCCCGCCGCCGAGGAGGCCCTTGAGTGTCTCGTCCACCTCGTGGATCACGCCCGCGCTCCCGCCCTGCCCGTTCTCCGCCGTCGGTCGTCGATCGTCCCCCGGACGGCCGCCCGCGCCGCAGGGGCGCGGGGGACGGCCGGCGGGCAGCCCACGCTGCCCTCGCGGGCACCCGGGGCCGCCTTCGCCTGCCCGGAAGGTCAGATGTAGCCTTCCCGAAGGGCAAAGGCCACGGCATGCGCACGATTGCGCAGGTGGAGACGTGTGGTGAGTCCGTGCATGACGTTCTTGACGGTCCGTTCGGAGTAGGACAGCTTGCCCGCGATCTCACCGGTGTCCAGGCCCTCGGAGACCAGGCGCAGGACGTCCACCTCACGCGGGGTGAGCCCGAGGGCGGGAGCCCCGGCCCGGCCCGTCGTACCCCGGTGCAGCGTGCCCACCTGGTGGATGAGCCGGCCGAGCAGGTCGGCCGGCAGGTCGCCGTCACCGCGGGACGCGGCCAGTACCGCGTGCGCCAGCCGCTCGGCCGTCGCCTCCCGCCGCCAGACGATCGCGGCGACACCGCACTCCACCACGTCCAGCAGCTCGTTCTCGCGCATCGAGCCCACCACGAGCACGGCGCGCGCCCCCTCGCTGCGCACGATCCGGCGCAGCCGCGTCAGCACCGCCTCGTCGGGCGCGTCCTCCACGAGCAGGGCCACCGTGCCCGGACCGGACTCCTCGCGCAGCTCGATGCCCGGGTGTCTGCGCAGCTGGCTGACCGCCCCCTCACGGCTGATCGGGTCCGAGGCGGACACCGCCACGGGGACGCGCCGGTCGGTGGCGGAGACGGGCGCGGGCATGGTCCGGGATGAGCTGAGCAATCGTTTCCCCTGTTCAACGGCCCGCCGTCGAGTACGGACCGGCGGCGGATGAGCACCCTTCAACCCTTCTGCGGCCGCCGCGGGGACCGCAATCGTGGAACACCACGAGCCACACCACGAGACCGCCGCGCCGGCCACCACGAGACCGGCCGCCCGGACCCGCTTCACCGCAGGTCACAGCGGGTCCCGACGGGATCGGCGCGGGCCGGGGGAGCGGCAGTGAGGTATGCCACTCCCCGAGGTGCGCCGCTCCCCACCGCCCCGCCGGGCCCGAAGCACACCGTCCACCACAGGAGGCACTGATGACCGGACCGCTCCGCGCACGGGACGGGGCCCGGGCGCTGCTCGCGGCCGAGACGGAGCGGGCCCGCTCCGGCTCCGGCAGGCTGGTGCTGCTCAGAGGGGCCACCGGCACCGGCCGCACCTCCCTCCTGGAGGCCGCCGCCCGCTACGCCGAGGAGCGGGGCCTGCGCGTGCTGCGGGCCCGGTGCTCGCCGGAGGACGGCGCCGTGCCGTTCGCCACCGTGCTGCAACTCCTCGGTCCTGTGCCGGACTTCACGGACATCGCACCCGAGGGTGACGACCGGGGCAGCGCCGCCCGGCTGTGGCGGCTGCTGTACGCGTACGCCGCCGAGGGCCCGCTCCTCGTGGCGGTCGACGACGTCCACCTGGCCGACGCCCCGTCACGCCGCTGGCTGCGCGAGGCGGTACGCCGCATCGACCGATTACCGGTCCTGCTCGTCGTCAGCGAACGCAGCCAGTACGACATCGACCCCCGGTACGAGGAGCTCGCGCGCTCCCTGCCCCCCTCACTCGTGCGCACCCACACCATCGAACCGCTCGACGACGCGTCGGCCGCGGAACTCGTCCGCGCCGCCCGGCCGGCCGCCGGACCCGGCTGGACGGCGGAGTTCGTCCGGGCGGGGGCGGGCAGCCCGATGCTGCTGGGCGCCCTCCTCGACGACCTCGGCGCCCCGCCGGCGGCCGGCGTCCCGCCGCTGCCGGACACCTGCGCCGCCCTGTACCCCGGGAGCTATCCGGCGGCCGTCTCGTGGTGGCTGGACAGCGCGGGCCCGGCGACGGCCGAGGTGGCCCGCTGCCTCGCCGCGCTGGAGGAGGCCTGGCCGCACGAACCCGACGAGCGGCGGACCGGGGGCGCCCCGGCGGCCCCGGACGCGGCCCCCGTCCTCGCCGGAGCGGCCGGCGCCGATCCCGCACGCGTCGCGGGCTGGCTCACCGCGATGACCCGGCTCGGGCTCCTGCGCCCCGACCCCGCGGGCCTGCCCCGGTTCGCCCATCCGCTGCTGCGGGACGCCGTCCTGACGGGCTGGCCCACGCCACGGCGGGAGGCGGCGCACCGGGCGGCGGCGGAGACGATGCTGCGCCGGGGCGACCCCGCCGAGGCCGTCGCCGCCCACCTGCTGCGCACCCCGGGCGTGGGCCTGCCCTGGGCACTGCGCGTCCTGCGGGACGCGGCGACGGTCGCGGTCCACGGCGCCCGCCCCTCGGACGCCGCCGGCTATCTGCGCCGAGCCCTGGAGGAACCGCTCTCCGGCGACCTGCGCCAGCGGCTGCTGACCGAGCTGGGCTCCCTGGAGTACGCCTCGGCCGGCGGCGCGGTGGCCATCGCCCGGCTGGCGGAGGCGCAGCACCTGCCGGCCGCTCCCCGCGACCGGGTGCGCACGGCCGTCGCCCTCGGGACGGCCCTGGTCGGCCGCGGCGAGGTGACCACCGCCCTGGAGGTGCTGCGGCGCACCCAGGGCAGCCTGGACGGACACCCCGGCCTCACCCGCACCGTGCAGACCGCCACCGCGCTGCTGTCCGACGCCGACCTCGCGACCCGTCAGGAGACCTACCGCAGGCTCTCCGAGAGCGGGGAGCACGCGCCGGAGCTGGTCGGCACCGCCAGCCGGGCCCTGCTGGTGCGCTACGAGGCCACGGCCGGGCTGATCTCGGCCGGCGAGGCCATGACCCGCGTACGGGCCCTGCTCGCCCAGCCCTCCGACCCCCTGGCCGAGCCCTTCCTGCTCGGAACGGCGGCGGCGGTCGCCGAATGGGCCGGCGAACTCGACGAGGCCGAACGGCTCGTGGACCGCGGCCTGGCCGGCCGGCACCCCGCCCTGCTCCACCCCATGGAGGACGCCCTGCTCAACACCCGCGCCGACATCGCCGCCGCCCGCGGGGACGTCGCCCGGCTGATCGCCGTACGCGAGGACGGCGCCGCCGTCGCCGCCCGCGCCCACAGCGGACCCTCCAACCGGGACGCCCACGTGCTGATGGCCCTCGTCCACATGGGCCGCTCCGAGGAGGCCGCCCTGCTCGCCGAGGCCTTCGACCTGAGCCGCGCCCCGGAATCATGGGAGCTGAACCGCTTCCTCTACGCGCGGGGAGTGCAGCGCCTCGCCGCCGGCGACCCGGCGGGCGCCCTCCACGACTTCCTGGAGTGCGGCCGGCGCCAGACCGCCCGGGAGGTCCTCAGCCCCATCGTCACCCCCTGGCGGACGGCGGTGGCCCAGTGCCGACTCGCCCTCGGCACCGGCCAGGAGGCCCTGGCCCTGGCCGCCGAGGAGCTGCGGCTGGCCCGGGTGTGGGACACCCCGCGCACCGTGGGCCGCGCGCTGCGCGTCCTCGGCACCGCCACCGGCGGCCGCCACGGACTGGAGCTCGCCGAGGAGGCGGTCGTCACCCTCAGGGAGGCGCCCGCCGACGCCGGGATGGAACTGGTCGAGGCCCTCCTCGCCCAGGGCCGCCAGCTCCTCGCCGCGGGCGAGCGCGGACGCGCCCGTGACCGGCTGCGGGAGGCGGCGGACCTCGCCGAACGCCAGGGCGGCCGCCGCCTGCTCGCCCTGGCCGAGCAGGCCCTCCGCGAGGGCGGGGCCCGGGTCCCGGCGACGGCGCGCACCGGTTCGGGTGCCCTGACCGGCAGCGAACGCCGTATCGCGGAACTGGCCGCGGCCGGACGGACGAACACCGAGATCGCCGACCTCCTGCACCTGGCCCGCCGCACCGTGGAGACCCACCTGACGAACACCTACCGGAAGCTGGGCATACGCCGCAGGTCGGACCTCGCCGCCACCCTGCCCCGGCCCCCCGGCCCCGACACTCCGCAACCGGCCTGACCCGGACATCCGGCAGGGCCGCCCCTTCGGCGCTCACGGGGTCAGGACCACCTTTCCGGTGACGGTGCCGGACTCCGCCAGCCTCAGGGCCTCGCCGGCCCTGGCGAGCGGCAGTTCGGCGGCGATCCGCGCCGTGATGTCGCCGCGCCGCAGGGCGGCGAAAACCTCGGTGAGGTCGGTCCGCAGCCGGGCGCGGAAGCGGTCCGCGTTGAGCGCGCGGCCGGCCCAGATGTTGTAGAAGTGCGCGCGGCGGCCGTTGGGCAGGGCGTTCCACAGCCAGGTACGGGCGAGGATCTTCAGTACCGGTATCTGCTTGGAGCCGGTGTCGTCCCGTGTGGAGGCACTGCCGTAGGAGACGAGCGTGCCCCCGGGGGCGAGCAGCTGCCAGGAGTCGATGACGCTGCGGCCGCCGACATGGTCGAAGACGGCGTCCACCCCCTCGGGGGCCAGCTCCCGGGTCCGGGCCGCCACGTCTCCGGCGCGGTAGTCGATCGGTGTGACGCCCAGTTCCCGCAGCGCTTCGTGGTGGCGGGCGGAGGCCGTGCCGATGACCTTCACGCCGGCGGCGCGGGCGAGCTGGACCAGCACCGAGCCCACTCCACCGCTCGCGCCGTGCACCAGGACGGTCTGCCCGGCGCGCACCCGGGCCGTACGGTGCAGCATCTGCCAGGCGGTGATGCCGTTGACCACGACGGTCTCGGCCTGCGCCGCCGTCACGCCCTCCGGCACCTCGACCGCGTCCCTCGCGTCGACGAGCACGTGGCTGGCCCAGCCGCCGACCTTCACCAGCGCCGCCACCCTGCGCCCGACCAGGTCGGGGGAGACCCCCGGGCCGGTCGACCGGACGCGGCCCACGAGGTCGTACCCGGGGACGAAGGGGAACGGGGGCTGGTCGTAGTAGCGCCCGCGGCGCATCTGCTGTTCGGCGAAGGAGACGCCGGTCGCCTCCATCGCGATCACCAGCTGCCCCGGGCCGGGCTCCGGTACGGCCGCGCTGCGGATCCGCAGGTCCTCCGGGGCCACGATGCCCGGCAGGACGACCTGGACGAGGTGTTCGCCGCTCATGTCACTCACTCATTCCGTAGAGGTTTTCTCGTTCGTTAGAAGTTGTAACTCCTCTCCTTCGTGAGTGTCAAGAACTTCCGTGATAGGTTCTAACGAAAGAGTGGGCGAGGGAGCGGAGCGAGGTCATGGGCGAGTCCGACGGGAGAACCCCCAGGGAGCGGTACCGCGCCCAGGTGCGGGAGGAGGTCAAGCAGCGTGCGTGGGAGCAGATCGCCGAGGCCGGGGCCTCCGCGCTGTCCCTCAACGCCATCGCCAAGCAGATGGGGATGAGCGGGCCGGCCCTCTACCGGTACTTCGCCAACCGCGACGAGCTGATCGGCGAGCTCGTCAGGGACGCCTACCGCAGCCTGGCCGACGCCTTCCGCCTCCGCGCCGGGGCCGGCACCGACCTCGGCGGCCTGGCGCAGACCCTGCGCGCCTGGGCCCTGGCCGACCCCCAGCGCTACCTCCTCGTCTACGGCACCCCCGTACCCGGCTACCGGGCCCCCGAGGACACCACCCGGATCGCCGCCGAGATCATGGCCGTCCTCCTCGACGCCTCCGCGGCCGAAGAGCCCCCCGCCGGCCCCCCGTCACCGCTGGAGGCGCATCTGGAGGCGCACCTGGCCGAGCACCGGGACTGGGCCGCGCAGCACCCGGGGCCGCCGTCGGCCCTGCACCGCGCGCTCACCTTCTGGACCCGCCTGCACGGCATGCTCTCGCTCGAACTCTCCGGCCACTTCACCGGCATGGGATTCGATCCGTCCCTGCTCTACGACGCGGAAACGGAGGCCCTCACGGCCCGCTGACCGCCCGGCGGCAAGGGATGATGGCGGGAACTGGATACGGGTTCGAGCCGATCGACGGGGGACGGATGCACATCGGGGTCTACCTTGCCCACCCGAGGCCGGGAAGTTTCAACCACGCGTTGTTCGACGCCGTGGTGGAGGAACTGCGCGGGCGCGGAGCCCGCGTGTCGGCGCACGACCTCCACGCCGAGGGGTTTCCGCCGCTGCTGTCGGCCGAGGAGACGGAGACGGTCGCCGACGCCGCACACGCCCCGGACGCACAGGTCGCGCTCCACCGCGCCCGGGTGGCGGACCTGGACGCCGTCGTGTTCGTCCACCCGAACTGGTGGGGCATGCCGCCCGCCGTTCTGGCGGGCTGGGTGCAGCGGGTCCTGGTACCCGGCGTGGCCTACAAACTGGGCACCGCGGAAGGGGAACCCGCCGGCCTCCTCAAGGCGGGCAAGGCCCTCGTGCTGAACACCTCCGACACCCCCGCCGCCCGCGAGGAGGGCGAGTTCGGAGACCCCCTCCAGAGCATCTGGTCGGCGTGCGTCCTGCCGTACGCCGGAATCCGGGACGTGCGCCGGACGGTCTTCCGTACCGTCGGCGACTCGACCGCCGAAGAGCGCGCGGCCTGGCTGGCCCGTGCCCGCCGGGAGGCGGCCGCACTCCTCGACGGCTGAAGCGGATCCCGGCGGACGGGCGGGGCCGCGCCGCGGTCCGCGCCGCCGCCGGAGGAGTTCAGCCGCGGGCGCGGTAGCCGGGGTGGACCCCGGGGGTCAGCTCCTGTTCTGCCGCGACGCGTTCCAGGAGGGCGCGGAGCTGCCCGCGCTGCTCCGGGTCGAGCGCGGCGAGCAGGGCGTCCTCGTGCGCGGCGGCCGCGCGGGAGACCTCGCCGAGGGTGCGCCCCCCCTCCGCCGTCAGGTGGAGTTCGTGGTTGCGGCGGTCCTCGGCGCTGCGCCGGCGCTCGACGAGCCCCTTGCCCTCCAGGTCGTCGATGAGCCTGACGACGCGGCTCGGGACGACGCCCAGCTCCTCGGCGAGGGCCCGCTGGCTGCGCCCCGGCCGCCCGGCGATCATGCGCAGCAGCCCGACGTCCGCCGGGGTCAGCCCCAGCGTGCCCACGCGTTCGGCGAAGCGTCCGGCGGCGTGCGCGCCGATCTGGGCGAGGAGGAACGCCGCTCCGCGCGGGCCGGCGGCCGGTCCGGTGCCCATGGGGCCCGTCGTATGCGGTTGCGGGGAACTGTTCACGCCCCTATCGTAAGCCACGCGCAATGATTCTCTCTGGTGAACGATTGACATAAGAGAACGGATTTTGCCGTGATCCCCACCCCCGCGACCGCCACCCCGCAGACACGCCGCCGAGACCCGCAGGCCGGTCCGCCGCCCGGAGTCCTCGCCGTGGTCTTCACCGCCCTCTTCCTCGCCGGACTCGTACTGAGCACCCTGCTGGCGGGCGGGAGCCCCTTCCCCTCGCCCTTCGGTTCCACCGCCACGGTGACCGCCTACTTCCGCGACCACGCCGGAGCGGTCCGCGTCTCCGGGGCCCTGCAGTTCGCGGCCTCGGTGCCGCTCGCGATCTACGCCGCGACCGTCTCCGCCCGGCTGCACAAGCTCGGGGTGCGGGCCCCCGGCGCCACCATCGCCCTCGCCGGGGGAGTCCTCTCCTCCGCCTTCCTCGCCTGCTCCGGACTGGTCACCTGGGTGCTGTCCCGCCCCGAGGTCGCGGAACACGCCGAAGCCGTACGGGCCCTGCAGTACCTGGCCTTCGGGCTCGGCGGGCCCGCCCACGTCGTCCTCCTGGGCCTGCTGGTCGCCGGGATCGCCGTCCCCGGGCTGCTCGCGGGCGTGCTGCCCCGCACCCTCGCCCTGACCGGCCTGGCCATCGCGGCGGTCGCCGAACTGTCCACGCTGGTCCTGCTGACCGACGCCGCCGCCCTCCTGCTGCCGATCGCCCGCTTCGCCGGCCTCCTCTGGCTGGTCGCCGCCGGGTTCCTGCTGCCGCGCCGCCGCGTCCGCACGGAAGGGTGACCGCGATGACGAGCGCCACCGGCCCCGCCCCCGACCCGGCGGAACGCATGCTCCGCTTCCACCGGCCCGAGCAGGCCCTGCGCCACCTCGGCCCCGCCCCCGACGACACCGCGCTCGCCGCCCTGTTCGGCCTCGGCCCGGACGCCTACCGGACGCGGTTCCCGAGGCACCCGCCCAGGCCGGATCCTCGCCGGCACCGGCCC
>NZ_JBFBGN010000139.1:0-17471 GCF_040684675.1 Streptomyces sp. NPDC089915
AAGTGCCGGTAATCATGAAACGGCAAAACCCATGCGGAATTTGCACAGCGCGGCTTGCCGGAGGAATGTGCCGGAGCGCCCATCCGGCCACACCGCCCGCGCGCCCGGACGCGTCCATGTCGCTGCTGACCCACGTGATGGACCACAGCCTCGACGAGGGCTATGCGGAAGCCTCGGCCCGGCGGGCGCAGGACGGTACGGCGGGGCTGCCGCGGACGCTCAAGGCCAAGCTGGCGCTCGCCGCCGGGCTCGTGCTCGCGGCCGCGGTCGTCACCCTGGGTGCGGCGCAGGCCCGGGTGGCGGCGCCGGTGCTGGCCAAGGAGCGCCAGGAGCTGATCGACCGGGTCGAGCGGGCCGACCGGCACGCCGACACCCTGGAGCGGGACGTCGAGCGGCTGCGGACCGAGGTCGCCGACCGCCAGCGCGAGGCCCTGAAGCAGCCGGGCGGCCGCCAGGCCCAGCTCACGGCGCTGCTCTCGGGTGCAACCGAAGTGCACGGTCCCGGCGTCAAGCTTGTGGTGGACGATGCCAAGGGGTCCTCGTCGGGCGGCGGAGGCGGCCCGCGCGAGAGCGCCGGGTTCTCGGACACCGGGCGGGTGCGCGACCGGGACATGCAGCGCATCGTCAACGGGCTCTGGCAGTCCGGGGCGGAGGCCGTCTCGATCAACGGACAGCGGCTGACGGCGCTGTCGGCGATCAGAGCGGCCGGTGACGCGATACTGGTGGACAACAGGCCGCTGGTGCCGCCGTACGAGGTCCTCGCGATCGGGGACAAGAAACGGCTCGGCACCGTGTTCCAGGACTCCGTGGACGGGCAGTACCTGCACGTGCTGCAGGAGAGCTACGGGATCCGTTACAGCCTGTCCCCGGTGGACGAGGTGAAGCTGCCGGCCGCGTCGAGCCTGACCGTGCGGACGGCTACAGCAGAAGAGCCGAAGAAGGGTGCGTCGTGATCGCGGTACTGGGCCTCCTGGCGGGAGTGGTGGCCGGACTTCTGGTCCGCCCCGAAGTGCCGGCCGTGGTGGAGCCTTATCTGCCGATCGCCGTGGTGGCGGCCCTGGACGCGGTGTTCGGCGGTCTGCGCGCGATGCTGGACGGGATCTTCGTGGACAAGGTCTTCGTGGTGTCCTTCCTGTCGAACGTGGTCGTCGCCGCCCTGATCGTCTTCCTCGGCGACAAGCTGGGCGTCGGCTCGCAGCTGTCGACCGGTGTGGTCGTCGTCCTCGGCATCCGGATCTTCTCCAACGCGGCGGCCATCCGCCGGCACGTCTTCCGGGCGTGACGCCGATGAGTACGGACGACACCCCGCAGAAGGACCCGGTGCCCGGCCCGGTACCCGATCCGGCACCCGGCCCGGCACCCGGTCCCGCACCCGGCCCGGCCCCGGAGCAGACCGGGCGGCAGCGGCTGGCGGCGGGCCTGTGGCCGCCGCGGTTCAGCCGCGCCCAACTGATCGTCGCGCTGCTGCTGTTCGTCCTGGGCCTCGGGCTCGCGATCCAGGTACGGTCCAACAGCGACTCCAGCGCACCCCTGCGCGGTGCCCGCCAGGAGGACCTGGTGCGGATCCTGGACGAGCTGGACGGGCGCACCAAGCGCCTGGAGGACGAGAAGCAGAAGCTGGACGACCAGCGCAAGGAGCTCCAGAGCAGCTCCAACCAGGCCGAGGAGGCCCGCAAGCAGACGCTGGAGCGGGAGCGCCAACTGGGCATCCTGGCCGGTACGGTGGCGGCACAGGGTCCCGGGATCACGCTGAAGATCACCGACGCCAAGGGCCAGGTGCGCTCCGACCAGCTGCTGGACACCCTCCAGGAGCTGCGGGCCGCCGGGGCAGAGGCGATCCAGATCAACGGCGTGCGCGTCGTGGCCGGGTCGTACTTCTCCGACGAGGGCGGCGGGGTCGCGATCGACGGTAAGAAGATCACACAGCCCTACGAGTTCAAGGTGATCGGCAAACCGCAGGATCTGGAGCCGGCGCTCAACATTCCGGGCGGCGTCGTACAGACCATGGAGAAGGAACAGGCGACGGTCGCCGTCACACGGTCGGCGAAGATCGTTGTGGATGCCTTGCGGGCTGCGAAGCAGCCTGACTACGCTCGGTCGTCATCGCCGTGAGACGGGGCGCAGCGAGGAGGGTCCCACGCGGGCTGACGCCTGCGGGGGGTCGACGCACCGAAGTCGCGGTGTGTGGTGGAAACTGTCTGGTGGTTACGGACGTTGTCAGAATGTCCGGGTCGGCAGGTGTATGTATGCGGAGTTCGTCCTGCCCCACGGGCGGGTCTGTTTCGGTCAAGGGGAATCGCCCGTGAAGTTGTTTGAGAAGTTGTTCGGCAAGAAGAACCGCGAGGAAAGCGGTACGGCACGTCACCGTGCGGGGCACGGCGAGGGAGAGGGCCAGGGAGACCGGCCGCTCTTCCGTGACGAGGTGGCCGGCCCCGGAGGCGGCGCGTCGTCCGGCGACCCCGCGGCCGCGGGGCGCATAGGTTTCGGAGAGGCGCCGACCTCCGGTACGGATGGCGGGTTCGCCCCCGACCCGTACGCCACCAACGTCTCCGCGGGCCAGCCGCGGCGCGAGGAGCCGTCCATGTCGGCCGAGCTGGTGTGCGGCAGGTGCGGGCACCGCAGCGGTGCGGCGAGCCGTTTCTGCTCCAACTGCGGGGCGCCGCTGCGGCCGGGTCTGACGCCGGAGCGTGCCTCGGAGACCACGTCCACCATCTCGATCTCGGGCCTGGAGGCCTATGAGGCCGAGGCGACCGGACAGCACGTCTCGCCCTCGCTCTCGCCCGAGGCCCAGGCCGCGGTGGAGGCGCTGCCCCCCGGTTCCGCCCTGCTCATCGTGCGGCGCGGACCCAACTCCGGCAGCCGCTTCCTGCTCGACGGCGAGCTGACCACGGCGGGCCGCCACCCGCAGAGCGACATCTTCCTGGACGACGTCACCGTCTCCCGGCTGCACGTCGAGTTCCGCCGCGGCCCCGAGGGCGGCTTCACCGTCGCCGACGTGGGCAGCCTCAACGGCACGTACGTGAACCGCGAGCCGATCGACTCGGTCGCCCTGCACAACGGCGACGAGGTGCAGATCGGCAAGTACCGGCTGGTCTTCTACGCCAGCCTGCGGGGCGTCTGACCCCCACCCCCGGAGATCCTCCGGGGGGACCTCCGGAGGGAAGGTCCCATGCTGCGCACCCCGACCGGCGGCGCCCCGAAGAAGGGCGCCGCCGGCACCGCCGGCTCGGCCGGGCAGCTGGTGAGCATCGGCACGGTGCTCACCACGCTGCGCGACGAGTTCCCCGAAGTGACGATCTCGAAGATCAGGTTCCTGGAGGCCGAGGGGCTCGTCGAGCCCCGGCGCACGCCTTCCGGATACCGCAAGTTCAGTACGGACGACGTCGAGCGGCTGGCGCGGATCCTGCGCCTCCAGCGCGACCACTACCTGCCGCTGAAGGTCATCCGCGAGCAGCTCGACGCCCTCGACAGGGGCGAGCAGGTCCGCATTCCGGCTCCGGCCGCGCACGGCGAGTCCGTGGAGGGCGGTGCGCGGACCGCCGGGTACGGGGAGGCGGACGCGGAGCGGCCGACCGTGGGCCGCGTCGGGCGGGCCGAGCTGATCGCGGCCGCCGAGGTGGACGAGGCCCAGCTCGGCGAGTGGGAGTCGTACGGGCTCGTCGCCGAGGAGCCGGGCGGCGGGTTCGACGCCGAGGCCGTCACCGTCGCCCGCTTGATCGCCGATCTCGGCCGGTTCGGGCTCGAACCGCGCCACCTGCGGGCCGTGAAGGCGGCGGCCGACCGGGAGGCGGGCCTGGTGGAGCAGCTGGTCGCGCCGCTGCGCCGGCACCGCAATCCGCAGACCAGGACGCACGCCGAGGCCACGATGAAGGAGCTCGCGGGGCTCTCCGTACGGCTCCACGAGGCCTTCGTGGAGGCCGCTCTCGGGGTCCGGCTGCACTGAACGCGCACGTCTCGGCCGGGCCCCGACTACCCAAACCTGCCGGGCAGGTCCTAGGGTTGCTGTGTGAACGAGCTCGACGTTGTGGGTGTCCGGGTGGAAATGCCCTCCAACCAGCCGATCGTGCTCCTGCGTGAAGTGGGAGGCGACCGGTACCTCCCCATCTGGATCGGTCCTGGGGAGGCGACCGCCATTGCCTTCGCGCAGCAGGGGATGGCCCCTGCCAGGCCGCTGACGCACGACCTGTTCAAGGACGTGCTGGAAGCGGTGGGCGAGGAGCTGACCGAGGTCCGGATCACGGATCTGCGGGAGGGCGTCTTCTATGCCGAGCTGGTCTTCGCCAGCGGTGTCGAGGTGAGCGCGCGGCCTTCCGACGCCATAGCGCTGGCCCTGCGCACGGGGACGCCGATCTACGGCAGTGACGGCGTGCTGGACGACGCCGGAATCGCCATTCCCGACGAGCAGGAGGACGAGGTGGAGAAGTTCCGCGAGTTCCTCGACCAGATCTCTCCCGAGGACTTCGGGACGGGCCCGCAGTAGGGCCGGAAACGATCGCGGCGCGGGCCGCGTCGTCCACCGGGAACTTTCAGCCCATTCGAGTAGCCTTTCCCCGCAATGGGGTACGGGAAACCACTCTCAGGGTGATTATCACTCGGCGTGCCGAGTGTGGCGATCGTTGACGCACCCCGGGTCACTGCCTACCTTCAAGGTGGCAGGTCAAGGACGGAGGGTCGGCGTGAGGATCACGGGCGACGGTACGACCGGGGGAGTCCCCGTACGGAGTGACGGTGGACCGTCCCCGCTGCTCGGCGGCGGGGCGGGTGCCGCGCACCGTCAGCCGGCGTCGACGCCGGTCGGACCGGTGAACGACGCCCCGGGTCCCGAGCAGGTCGGCTACCGCGGACCGACGGCCTGCGCCGCCGCCGGGATCACCTACCGGCAGCTGGACTACTGGGCGCGCACCGGGCTGGTGGAGCCCAGCGTGCGGCCCGCTTACGGGTCGGGGACCCAGCGGCTGTACAGCTTCCGCGACGTCGTCGTCCTCAAGATCGTGAAGCGCTTCCTGGACACCGGGGTGGCCCTCCAGAACATCCGCACCGCCGTCCAGCACCTGCGCGGCCGGGACTTCTCGGACCTGGAGCGCATGACGCTGATGAGCGACGGCGCGACCGTGTACGAGTGCACCTCCCCCGACCAGGTCGTGAGCCTGCTCCAGGGCGGCCAGGGCGTCTTCGGCATCGCGGTGGGCGTGGTCTGGCGGGACGTGGAGAACGCCCTGTCGCAGCTGCACGGGGAGCGCGTGGACACGGGCGAGACCGTGGTGGGCCACAACCCGGCCGACGAGCTCGCCGCCCGCCGCAACCGGGCGGGCTGACGCCCGGGCCCACGGCCGGCGGGCGCGGCGGCGCCGCCGGCGGGCACGGCGGCCGGGCGCGGGCGCGGGAGATCACCGCGTTGTCAGTGGCATAGGGCAGCATCGGTGCCGTGAGAACCGCCCCGACCATCCTGCATCTGGACATGGACGCCTTCTACGCCTCGGTGGAACAGGCGTCGAAGCCCAGTCTGCGCGGGAAGGCCGTGATCGTCGGGGGGCTCGGCCCGCGCGGGGTGGTCGCCACCGCCTCGTACGAGGCCCGCCGTTTCGGGGTGCATTCGGCGATGCCCACCGCCCAGGCCCGCCGGCTCTGCCCCAACGGCGCGTACCTGATCCCGCGCTTCCTGCTCTACCGCGAGGTCAGCGAGGCCGTCATGGGCCTGCTGCGCGAGCTGTCCCCGCTGGTGGAGCCGCTCAGCCTGGACGAGGCCTTCGTGGACCTGGAGGCGGGCGGCACGGCCTTCGACTCCGCGAGCGCCCGCGCCGCGGGGGAGCGGCTGCGGGCCGACATCGCGGCCGCCACCGGGCTCAGCGGCTCGGTCGGCCTGGCCGGGTCGAAGATGCTGGCGAAGGTGGCCTCCGAGGAGGCCAAGCCGGACGGGCTGCTGCTGATCGAGCCGGGGACCGAGCGGGAGCTGCTCGCCCCGATGTCGGTGCGGACCCTGCCCGGGGTGGGGCCGGCCACCGGGGAGCACCTGCGCCGGGCCGGGATCACCACCGTGGGGGAGCTGGCCGAGGCCGGCGAGGACGAGCTGGTGCGGATGGTGGGGAAGGCGCACGGGGTCGGCCTGTACCGGATGGCCCTGGGGCTGGACGACCGGCCGGTGGTCGCGGAGCGGGACGCGAAGTCGGTGTCGGTCGAGGACACCTTCGACGTGGACCTGCACGACCGCGTGCGGATCCGCTACGAGGTGCAGCGGCTGGCCGACCGGTGCGTGGGCCGGCTGCGGGCCTCGGGGCACTCGGGGCGGACCATCGTCCTGAAGGTGCGCCGCTACGACTTCTCCACCCTCACCCGCTCCGAGACCCTGCGCGGGCCCACCGACGATCCGGCGGTGGTGCGGGAGGCGGCCGCGCGGCTGCTGGAGGGCGTGGACACCACCGGCGGGGTGCGGCTGCTGGGGGTCGGGGTGACCGGGCTCGCGGACTACACCCAGGAGGACCTCTTCGCCCAGGCGCTCGGCGCGGCGGGGCGGGAGCCGGACGGGGTCCCGGAGCCGGAGGGGGCCGCCGGGGCTCCCGGGACTCCCGGGACGGCCGAGGCAGCCGTCCCGGTGGCCGCGGAGGACCCGCCGGCCGCCGCCGCGCGGCACTGGCCCGCCGGCAGCGACGTCCGGCACGCGGTGTACGGGCCCGGGTGGGTGCAGGGCAGCGGGGTCGGGCGGGTGACCGTCCGCTTCGAGCAGCCGGGATCACCGCCCGGCCGGGTCCGTACCTTCCTGCTGGACGACCCCGAACTGGAGGCCTCCGACCCGCTGCCCCTCGTGGGGCGGGCGGCGGCCTAGGTCGTCTCTTTCGGGTCTTGCCGGTGAAGCCCGCGTCGTCCGGTGCCGTGCATCGGCGCGTTGGCGGGGCGCCGTTGTACTGGACGTACTTGGTGCCCCGCCAAGGCGGCGAGGTGCGGTGCCGGGCGGCGCGGGCCAGGCAAGATCCGGAAGAGACGGCCTAGCCGTTGTCCGCCGGGGGGAGGTGGAATTCGGCGGGCAGGGACACGTCCAGGCCGTAGTGGTGGTAGAGCTGGAGTTCCTGTTCGGGGGAGAGGTGGCGGCCGACGCCGAAGTCGGGGGCGTCCTTGATCAGGGAGCGTTCGAACGGGACGCGCAGCACCTCTCCGACCACCTCGCTCGGCTCCAGCGGGACGAAGGCGTCCCGGCCGAACAGGCCGGTGCGGACCGCGGCCCACTCCGGGACACCCGTGGCGTCGTCCAGGTAGACCTCGTCCACGGTGCCGATCTTGGCCCCGTTCCGGTCGAACGCCTTGCGGCCGATCAGGCTGCGCGGATCGATGTCGGTCTGCACGGTCCCTCCACGTGGTCGCAGTCATCCGTAATGACTACAAAAGTGCATATTGAGATAGGGGGCCACTCGAGGGAGGGTCCAGATCCTCGCTGGTAGGCTGGGTGACGGCTGTTGACCCTGTGCGGGAGAGTCCTCCGAGTGAGTTCGACGGAGGCGCCGAAGGAGCAAATCCTCCCCGGAATCTCTCAGGCATACGTACCGCACGCGACGAGGCCACTCTGGAAAGCAGGAGCGGGTACCGGGCGCGCAGTGCCGGTCCCACTCCTCACCGACGGTGAAAGCCGGACGACGGGCGACCCCCACGACTCCGGTGAAGCTCTCAGGTTGAGATGACAGAGGGGGAGGCCGTCCGGGTGCCCGCGCCGTGGTGCCCCTCGCAGGTCATACGACCAGGAGGCCTCCGTAATGACCGCCAACCGCATTCCGCTCTCCCAGCTCGAGCGGGGCATCCCCTTCGAGCAGCGTCACATCGGCCCGGATGCCGAGGCGCAGGCGAAGATGCTCGCCCAGGTGGGCTACGGCTCCCTCGACGAGCTGACCGCCGCCGCGGTGCCGGATGTGATCAAGACCGCCGAAGCGCTGAACCTGCCCGAGGCGCGGACCGAGGCCGAGGTGCTCGCCGAGCTGCGTTCGCTCGCCGACCGCAACCAGGTCCTCTCGTCGATGATCGGCCTCGGCTACTACGGGACGTTCACGCCGCCGGTGATCCTGCGCAACGTCATGGAGAACCCGGCCTGGTACACGGCCTACACCCCGTACCAGCCGGAGATTTCCCAGGGCCGCCTCGAGGCGCTGCTGAACTTCCAGACGGTCGTCGCCGAGCTGACCGGCCTGCCGACCTCCGGCGCCTCCCTGCTCGACGAGGGCACCGCCGCCGCCGAGGCCATGACGCTGGCCCGCCGCGTGGGCAAGGTCAAGGGGAACGTCTTCCTCATCGACGCCGACGCGCTGCCGCAGACCGTCGCCGTGATCGAGACCCGCGCCGAGCCGATCGGCATCGAGGTCGTCGTCGCGGACCTCTCCGAGGGCATCCCGGCCGAGATCGCCGAGCGCGGCGTCTACGGCGTGCTCCTCCAGTACCCGGGCGCCTCCGGCGCCGTGCGCGACATCAAGGCCGTCATCGACCAGGCCCACGAGCTCGGCGCGATCGTCACCGTCTCCGCCGACCTGCTCGCGCTGACGCTGTTGACCTCCCCGGGCTCCCTCGGCGCGGACATCGCGGTCGGCACCACCCAGCGCTTCGGCGTCCCGATGGGCTTCGGCGGCCCGCACGCCGGCTACATGGCCGTCCAGGCCAAGCACGCCCGCTCGCTGCCCGGCCGCCTCGTCGGCGTCTCCGTGGACGCGGACGGTAACAAGGCCTACCGCCTGGCCCTCCAGACCCGCGAGCAGCACATCCGCCGCGAGAAGGCCACCAGCAACATCTGCACCGCCCAGGTGCTGCTCGCCGTCATGGCCGGCATGTACGCCGTCTACCACGGCCCGGACGGCCTGCGGACGATCGCCCGCCGGACCCACCGCTACGCCGCGCTCCTCGCCGCGGGCCTGACGGCCGGCGGGGTCGAGCTGGTGCACGGCTCCTTCTTCGACACCGTCACCGCCCGGGTCCCCGGCAAGGCCGCCGAGGTCGTCGCCGCCGCCCGCGCCAACGGGGTCAACCTGTACCAGGCCGACGCCGACCACGTCTCGGCCTCCTGCGACGAGACCACCCTGCGCGCCGACATCGAGGCCGTCTGGGCCGCCTTCGGCGTCTCCGCGGACATCGAGGCCCTGGACGCCGCCACCGAGGACGCGCTGCCCGAGGGCCTGCTGCGCTCGGACGCGTACCTGACCCACCCGGTCTTCCACCAGCACCGCTCCGAGACCGCGATGCTGCGCTACCTGCGCAAGCTCTCGGACAAGGACTACGCGCTGGACCGCGGCATGATCCCGCTGGGCTCCTGCACCATGAAGCTCAACGCGACCACCGAGATGGAGCCGGTCACCTGGCCCGAGTTCGGCCAGCTGCACCCCTTCGCCCCGGTCGAGCAGGCGGGCGGCTACCTCACGCTCATCAGCGAGCTGGAGGAACGTCTCTGCGAGGTCACCGGCTACGACAAGGTCTCCATCCAGCCGAACGCCGGCTCCCAGGGCGAGCTCGCCGGCCTCCTGGCCGTGCGCGCCTACCACCGCGCGAACGGCGACGAGCAGCGCACCGTCTGTCTCATCCCGTCCTCCGCGCACGGCACCAACGCCGCGAGCGCCGTGATGGCCGGCATGAAGGTCGTCGTCGTCAAGACCGCCGACGACGGCGAGGTGGACACCGACGACCTGCGCGCCAAGATCGAGCAGCACCGCGACGAGCTGGCCGTGCTCATGATCACGTACCCCTCGACGCACGGTGTGTTCGAGGAGCACGTCGCCGACATCTGCGCCCAGGTGCACGAGGCCGGCGGCCAGGTCTACGTGGACGGCGCCAACCTGAACGCCCTGGTCGGCCTCGCCAAGCCGGGTCACTTCGGCGGCGACGTCTCGCACCTGAACCTGCACAAGACCTTCTGCATCCCGCACGGCGGCGGCGGCCCGGGCGTCGGCCCGGTCGGTGTCCGGGCGCACCTGGCCCCGTACCTGCCGAACCACCCGCTCCAGCCGACCGCCGGCCCGGAGACGGGCGTCGGCCCGATCTCGGCCGCGCCGTGGGGCTCGGCGGGCATCCTGCCGATCTCCTGGTCGTACGTGCGCCTGATGGGCGGCGAGGGCCTCAAGCGCGCCACCCAGGTGGCGGTGCTCGGCGCCAACTACATCGCCAAGCGCCTGGAGCCGCACTACCCGGTGCTCTACACCGGCCCGGGCGACCTGGTCGCGCACGAGTGCATCATCGACCTGCGCCCGCTGTCGAAGGAGACGGGCGTCAGCGTCGACGACATCGCCAAGCGCCTGATCGACTACGGCTTCCACGCCCCGACGATGTCCTTCCCGGTCGCCGGCACGCTGATGATCGAGCCGACGGAGTCCGAGGACCTCGCCGAGATCGACCGCTTCTGCGACGCGATGATCGCCATCCGCGCCGAGATCGAGCGGGTCGCGGGCGGCGAGTGGCCGGCGGACGACAACCCGCTGGCCAACGCCCCGCACACGGCGGCGGCCCTGGGCGGCGAGTGGAACCACGCGTACACCCGCGACGAGGCCGTCTTCCCCGGCGGGGTCTCCGCCGCCGAGAAGTACTGGCCGCCGGTGCGCCGGATCGACGGCGCCTTCGGCGACCGCAACCTGGTGTGCTCCTGCCCGCCGCTGGACGAGTACGACAACTGATCGCCCGGGCCCGGCCGTCCCCTGAGGGGCGGCCGGTGCCACGCTGAAGGGGCCGGTCCCGGAGCTTTCCGCTCCGGGGCCGGCCCCTTCGTGCGTTCCGTGCGTGCGCGGTGCGCGCTCAGGCCGCCGCGAGCGGGCGGTGCGGAGCGATGATCTTGCCGTCCGGCAGCAGCTCACCGGTGTCCTCGAAGAGCAGGACGCCGTTGCACAGCAGGCTCCAGCCCTGCTCCGGGTGGTTGGCCACCGGGCGCGCGGCCTCCCGGTCGGCGGACTCTGATGACGGGCAGGCAGGCTGGTGCTGGCACATGGATGCGTTCTTTCGCTGCGGTGTGGTCTGTTCGCTACGGCTCGATGCGTGATTCATGGCCGTCCCCCTGGGTCGTCCCCGCACCTGCGGGGAGGATGTCCTCAGTCTTCCCCCACGGAGGCCGCTTCGCAGGGATTTCCCCGCAGCAGTCCTCATGGATTGAGGACGCATCACTCGTGCGGGCGGTTCAAGCCAACTGCCCCGTCCTTTCGGATGGTTCGCAACTGGTCCCGGAGGACTAGGCCGAATGGGCAATGCGGGTGAGCCGCCGATCCGGGCCGCCAGACCGGGCCCGGGCGTGCCGCCGGCGCGGCCCGGATCGCGGGCCGCGCCGTGGGCCGGAGCGGGCGATTCAGGCCGCGGGTGCCGCCAGGGTGGGCGGGACGGGCGGGGCGGCCGGGGTCAGCCGGTGGGTCAGCACGGGCAGCAGCTCAGATACGGGGTGCGGGCGGTAGGGGGCGATCCCGGGCGGGGCCGGGGCCAGCGGCACCAGCAGGTCGGCGGCGGCGGGCAGGCCGGCGGCGGCGTCGGCGCCGACCGCCCCGTGCAGCCAAAGGGTCAGCATGTACAGCTCCGGTACGGACAGCAGGCGGGGCTGGTAGCTCTTGCCGAGCTGCTCCGCCTGGCGCAGGGCGCGCTCGGTGGCGGCGACGTAGGGGCCCTCGAAGAAGTGCGAGAAGGCCCAGCCGTCCGGGGTGAGGCGGGTGTCGGCCGCCGCCACGAAGCGGTCGCCGCTGCGGATCAGGAACCGCCAGGCGGTGAGGCGGGTACGGGGCGGCCTGCCGCCGGCCGCGCGGCCGGACATGCTCAGGCGGTCGAGCACGTGGACCGGAAGGGGGAGCTCGGCGGTCATCGGACCCTGGACCGCGCGCAGGGCGGGGGTGTGTGCCTCGTGGACGGCGGTGGGAGAACCGAGTGCCGCGAGGACGCTGCGCAGGGCGGGCGCGGGGGCCGGGGGGACATGCAGCGGCATGGTGGGTCGCCTCTCACTTGGGAGACCTGTGGTGCAGGGGAAGGTGCGGACGGCGCTGTCGCATTCTGGGGTCAGAGGTGGGCATTGGGGCAATGGCCGCGCGCCAACTCTCTGCCTCGTTTGCGGAGTTTATACGACATGTGTTCACACAGTGTTTCGGCTAGCTGTCCCGCCTATTGCCGACAAGGCGCTTACCGGTCCCGCTGTCAGAGTATTCATGCCGTTCGCGCATGAAGAAACCGCGCTGACCTCGGAGGTTACCGGACAGGGGCTCGGCTGGAAAGTGCCGGTAATCATGAAACGGCAAAACCCATGCGGAATTTGCACAGCGCGGCTTGCCGGAGGAATGTGCCGGAGCGCCCATCCGGCCACACCGGCGCGCGCTCCCCGCCAAGCCGCTCCCCGGCGCGTTATCGATCACGGCCCCTGGGCATCATCGACCGTAACGCGCGCCCGGGTGACCCGGGCCAGGCCCGCTCGAGGAGGGACGCTTCGATGGGGGAGAAGGTCGTGGCAGGCGGATTCGACCTGTCCGATCGGCATCGGTATCGGAGGAAGCTTCACGAGTGCCTGGAGGGACTGGAGCGGCTTCTGGCGGAGAAGAGGTTCGATCGCCCAAAGAACATGATGGGGCTGGAGATCGAGCTGAATCTCGCAGGTGCCGACGGTTTGCCGCGCATGGTGAATGCGCAGGTACTGGAGCGGATTGCGAGCCCCGATTTCCAGACCGAACTCGGAATGTTCAACCTGGAGGTGAACGTACTCCCGCACCGGCTCGACGGGCGGGTATTCGACCAGCTCGCCGAGGAGCTGAGCGCGGGCCTGCACTACGCCCACCGGCAGGCCGCGGAGATCGACGCCGGGGTGGTGATGATCGGCATCCTGCCGACGATCACCCGCGCCGACCTGGCGCTGGCCAACCTGTCGGCCGTGGACCGCTACTCGCTGCTCAACGAGCAGATCCTGATGATGCGCGGCGAGGACTTCCGGCTGGACATCGAGGGGGTCGAGCGGCTGACCTGGAGCACCGGGTCGATCGTGCCCGAGGCCGCCTGCACCTCCGTACAGCTGCACCTCCAGGTCACCCCGGCGCGGTTCTCCGACGTGTGGAACGCCGCCCAGGCGGTGACCGCCGTACAGATAGCGGTGGGGGCCAACTCGCCGTTCCTGTTCGGCCGGGAGCTGTGGCGCGAGTCGCGCCCGCCGCTGTTCACCCAGGCCACCGACACCCGGCCGCCCGAGCTCCAGGCCCAGGGGGTGCGGCCGCGCACCTGGTTCGGGGAGAAGTGGGTGGACTCGGTGTACGAGCTTTTCGCCGAGAACGTCCGCTTCTTCCCCTCCCTGCTGCCCATCTGCGACGAGGAGGAGCCGCTGCGGGTGCTCGCCGAGGGCGGGGTGCCCAGCCTCCAGGAACTGGTGCTGCACAACGGCACCGTCTACCGGTGGAACCGGCCCGTCTACGGGGTGGCCGACGGCATGCCCCACCTGCGGGTGGAGAACCGGGTGCTGCCGGCCGGGCCCACCGTCGCCGACGTCGTCGCCAACGCCGCCTTCTACTACGGGCTGGTGCGCACCCTCGCGGACGAGCAGCGCCCGGTGTGGACGCGGATGTCCTTCGCCGAGGCGGAGGCCAACTTCGACGCCGCCTGCCGGTACGGGATCGAGGCACGGCTGCGGTGGCCGCGCAAGGGGCGCTCCGGGGGACTGGCCAGCGTGCCGGCCGTGCGGCTGGTGCTGGACGAGCTGCTGCCGATGGCCGCCGCCGGGCTGGACGCCTGGGGCATCGAGCCCGCCGACCGGGACCTGTACCTGGGGATCATCGAGGAGCGGTGCCGGCGCCGGGTGAACGGGGCGACCTGGCAGGTGGACACGTACCACCGCGCGCTCGCGGGCGGGCTGGAGCGGGACGCGGCCCTGGCGGCCACCACCCGCCGCTACAGCGAGCTGATGCACCGGGGCGACCCGGTGCACACCTGGCCCGTCGGACTGGAGGAGCAGGAGGCGGACGCGCCCGCCGCCGTCCGCCGCTGACCGGCGGCCCGTCCGTCCGGTTCGACCCGCCCGCCCCCTCCGCCCCGTCCCGGTGCTCCCGTCCGGCCTCCGAGGAGGCAGTATGGGGTGGTCGGAGCGTGACGGACGGGGCAGGACGGGAGTCGGGCGTGCGGGCTGAGCCGGAGCCGGTGGTCGTGGAGCTCGGCGAGGACGGGCGGCGGGGTGTCCTGCGCACCGAGACGCTGCTCGTCCTCGCTCTGTCGCTGGGCGCGAGCGGGGTCTCGGCGCTGATCAGCTTCATCGGCTCGCTCACCAAGCCGGGCGGGCTCAAGGACCAGGCCGCCACCCTGAACGGCTCCTACGCCCCCGGGCGGCCCTGGCTGGACCTGGCCTGGCAGCTCTTCGGGATCGCCTCCGCCCTGGTGCCGGTGCTGCTGGTGGCGCACCTGCTGACCCGCGAGGGCGCGCCCGGGCTGCGGGTGCTGGGCTTCGACCGGACCCGCCCCGGCCCGGACCTGGCCCGGGGCGCGCTGGTGGCCGCCGGCATCGGGAGCGCGGGGCTCGCCTTCTACCTGGCGGCCCGCGCGACCGGCTTCAACCTGACGGTGGTGCCGGAGGCGCTGCCCGACGTGTGGTGGAAGTTCCCGGTGCTGATCCTCTCCGCGGTGCAGAACTCCGTGGTGGAGGAGGTCATCGTGCTGGCCTACCTGCTGCGCAGGCTCGGCCAGCTGGGTTGGTCGCCGACGGCCGCGCTGCTGGCCAGCTCCCTGCTGCGCGGCTCGTACCACCTCTACCAGGGCATCGGCGGATTCCTCGGCAACGTGGTGATGGGCGTCGTCTTCGTCCTCGCCTACCGGCGCTGGGGCCGGGTCGGTCCGCTGGTCGTCGCGCACGCGCTGCTCGACATCGTGGCCTTCGGCGGGTACGCGCTGCTCGCCGGCAAGGTCGGCTGGCTGCCGACGCCCTGATCCGTCACGGCGAGGCGTGCAGCTCGCCGTCGATGACCGTGACCGCGTGGCCCGTCAGGAGGGTGCGCTCGCCCTTGAGGCGGACCCGGACCAGGCCGCGCCTGGCCCCGCCCTGGAGGCCGGTCATCTCGGTGCGGCCCGTGCGCGCCGCCCAGAACGGGGCGAGGGCGGTGTGCGCGCTGCCGGTGACCGGGTCCTCGTCGATGCCGAGGGCGGGGAAGAAGCCGCGGCTGACGAAGTCGTAGCCGCGGGAGGGGTCCTCGGCCGGAGCCGTGACGATCACCCCGCGGCGGGAGTGGCCGCGCAGGGCCGCGAAGTCGGGGGCGAGCTCCCGTACGGTCCGCTCGTCGGCCAGCTCCACCACCAGGTCGCCGATGTGCGCGGAGGTGTCGTGCACCGACTTGATCTCCGCGCCGAGCGCGCGGGCGACCTCGGGGTCCGGGTCGACCGGGGTCAGGGAGGAGGTGGGGAAGTCCATGGTCACGGTGCCGTCCTCGGCGACCTCGGCCGTGAGGATGCCGCAGCGGGCGGTGAAGCGGATCAGGCCCTCGGCCAGGCCCGCGGTGGCCAGGGCGTGCGCGGTGGCGAGGGTGGCGTGGCCGCACATGTCGACCTCGGCCGCCGGGGTGAACCAGCGCAGCGCCCAGTCGGCGTCCCCGCCGGGCGGCAGCGGGTGGGCGAAGGCGGTCTCGGAGAGGTTGACCTCCGCGGCCACCTGCTGGAGCCAGGCGTCCGGGGGGAAGGGCCCGTCGAGGAGGAGGACCCCGGCGGGGTTGCCGTGGAAGGGGCGGTCGGTGAAGGCGTCGATGATTCGCAGGCGCATGGACCGACCGTAGGGCGCCCGCTCGGACCCGCGCCAAGGCCAATCCGGGATGACTGGCCTTGGTCCGGGCGCGGCGGGGGCGGGTCAGGTCCGGGACAGGGCCTTGGTGCCGGACAGGAGGGGGATGAGGGTGAAGTTCCCGTCCCCGGGGCCGCAGGTGGGGGCCGTGTCGACGGTGCCGGAGACCTTGGTCCCGGTGGTGAACCGGCCGTCGCGGGTCGTCGGCACCACCGTGGTGAAGTGGTCGTTGAACCCGTTCCGGCCGTAGTAGTAGACGCACTGCTGGAGGTTCACGTAGCGCCCGGCGGTCAGGTCCAGCACCTTGACGTCCGACAACAGGGGGACGAGGCGGTAGAGGCCCCGGCCGGGGCCGCAGTCCGGCGCGGTGTCCCGGGTGTCGGAGACGTTGGAACGGGCGGAGAACTCGCCGCCGCCGAGGTAGGCGACCGTGGTGACGTGGTCGCGCTGCGCGTCGGAGTAGTAGACGCACTGGTGCAGGTTCAGGTAGCGGCCGGCGTTGAGGTCGAGGGTGTCGAAGCCCGCCCACGGGTGGAGCGTCGAGAAGTTCCCGTCCCCGGAGCCGCAGGAGAGGCTCTGGTCCGCGGTGGCGGAGGTGTTCGTCCCGGACGCGAAGCGTCCGTCGCCGCTCGGTACCACGGTGGTGAAGAAGTCGCCGCCGAACGCGGTGGTGTACACGCACTGGTGGAGGTTGAGGTACCGCCCGGCCAGTGCTGAACGGTCCTCGGCGGTGGCCGTGGCCACCGGTCCCGGCAGTACGGAGAGCAGTGCGGCCGCGCCGGCCGCCGCGGCGAGCCACTTCCTGATCCGTCCCTGGTGGCGCACGGATGTCCCCTTTCGTCGGCTTCCCATGGTTTCGCGGGGCAAGAACAGCACGCGCGGGCGAGCGTCGCCTAGGAGTTCTGCCGCCGATCCACCCCAAAGGGTGCAGGTGGGGAGCGGTGTTGCCGCCTTCGCCCGGCCTTCGCTTGCGATAGTTTCCGATATATCGTTGACGCATCGCGATGGATCAGCGATAGTGGAACACGTCAAGGAAACACAGTCAGACGAAAGGAGCGCGGTGATGCGTTCACGCGGACAGCACGACCACGGACACGAGCACGGACGGGGTCACGGCCACTGCGGGCCGGACCGTCGGGAGGAGTTCAGGGGGCTGCGCGCGGCCTTCGGGCCGTTCGGCCCCGGCTTCGGCGGCGGGCCCTTCGGTGGAAGGGGCGGGCGCGGCGGCCCGCGGGGAAGGGCGAGGCGCGGCGACGTGCGGGCGTCCATCCTGGCGCTGCTCGCCGACCGGCCCATGCACGGCTACGAGATGATCCAGGAGATCGGCGAGCGCAGCGGCGGGGCGTGGAAGCCCAGCCCCGGCTCGGTCTACCCGACCCTGCAGATGCTCGAGGACGAGGGGCTGATCAGCAGCGCGAGCGAGGGCGGCAAGAAGCTGTTCACGCTCACCGACGCGGGCCGCGCCGAGGCCGAGTCGGGCCCGGACGCCCCCTGGGCGGATGCCGGGCGCGGCTTCGACTTCGAGGCGATGCACGAGATCCGTGCCGCCGGCGTCGGCCTGATGGAGGCCTTCGGGCAGGTCTTCAAGACCGGCACGCCCGAGCAGCGGGAGAAGGCCCTCGCCGTCATCAACGACGCCCGCAAGAAGCTCTACCTGATCCTGGCCGACGAGCTGTAGAGCTTCGCGGTGAGGTCCGCGGTCTGCTCCAGGGTGTAGCCGGGCTTCCCGGCGAGCAGGGCACCCGCGTCAGCGGCGTTGATCATG